>JBNLCA010000161.1:0-5547 GCA_050303575.1 Paracoccaceae bacterium | reverse complement strand
CAAGTACAAGTACGGTTGGGAAACCGAGATCGAGACGGACTATGCGCCCAAGGGCGTGAACGAGGATATCGTCCGGCTGATCAGCGAGAAGAACGACGAGCCGGACTGGATGACCGAGTGGCGGCTGAAGGCCTTCGCGCGCTGGAAGGAGATGAAGGAGCCCCGCTGGGCGATGCTACACTATCCCGAGATCGACTACCAGGACCAGTACTACTACGCCAAGCCGAAGAGCATGGCGGTCAAGCCGAAGTCGCTGGACGAGGTCGATCCCGCGCTTCTGGCGACCTACGAGAAGCTGGGCATCCCGCTGAAGGAACAGATGATCCTGGCCGGGGTTGAGGGCGCCGAGGCCACGCCGGCCGAGGGGCGCCGCGTGGCGGTGGATGCAGTCTTCGACTCGGTGTCGGTCGGCACCACCTTCAAGGCCGAGCTGGCCAAGGCCGGGGTGATCTTCTGCTCGATCTCCGAAGCGATCCGCGAGCATCCCGAGCTTGTGAAGAAGTACCTCGGCTCGGTCGTGCCGCAGTCGGACAACTTCTTCGCCACGCTGAATTCGGCGGTCTTCTCGGACGGCTCCTTCGTCTACGTGCCGCCGGGCGTGCGCTGCCCTATGGAGCTGAGCACGTACTTCCGCATCAACGCCGAGAACACCGGCCAGTTCGAGCGCACCCTGATCATCGCCGACAAGGGGAGCTATGTCAGCTACCTCGAAGGCTGCACCGCGCCCAAGCGCGAGACGGCGCAGCTGCATGCCGCGGTCGTCGAGATCGTGATCCTGGAAGACGCCGAGGTGAAATACTCGACCGTCCAGAACTGGTATCCGGGCGACGAGGAGGGCAAGGGCGGCATCTACAACTTCGTCACCAAGCGCGCCGACTGCCGCGAGGCGCGGGCCAAGGTGATGTGGACCCAGGTCGAGACCGGCTCGGCGATCACCTGGAAATATCCCTCGTGCATCCTGCGCGGCGACGAAAGCCAGGGCGAGTTCTATTCGATCGCCATCGCCAACAACATGCAGCAGGCCGACACCGGCACCAAGATGCACCATCTGGGCAAGAACACCCGGTCGCGCATCGTCTCGAAGGGCATCTCGGCCGGGAAGGCGCAGAACACTTACCGCGGCCTCGTCTCGATCCACCCCAAGGCGACCGGCAGCCGCAACTACCCCCAGTGCGACAGCCTGCTCATCGGCGGAGACTGCGGGGCGCACACGGTTCCCTATATCGAGATCAAGAACAACTCGTCCCGCGTCGAACACGAGGCGACGACCTCGAAGGTCGACGAGGATCAGCTCTTCTACTGCCGCCAGCGCGGAATGGACGAGGAAGAGGCGGTGGCGCTGGTCGTCAACGGCTTCTGCAAGGAGGTGCTCCAAGCGCTGCCGATGGAGTTTGCCATGGAGGCGCAGAGCCTTGTGGCGATCTCGCTCGAGGGGAGCGTGGGTTAGATGGTCAGGCAGGTCTACAGAAGGCCGATCATTGCTGCGATCCTGGCTGTCTTCTTGACGCATTCCCTGGTGGGCAATCCGAGCAACCTAGGTGTGCCAGGCGACGGATTGGCGTTTGACCCGACGTTGCTCTGGGGTGTGGAGGGTCTGGCGCTGCACCCGCCCCCTGGCTGCATGTTCAACGGGCGGGGCAAACTGGGCCATGGTGCGTTCTACTGCGGTCCCAATGTGTTCCATTGACGTCGGAACGCCTCGTCAGGAGCAATAAGATGATTGTTACCACAACACCCTCCGTCGAGAGCAGCATCACCCGGTACGACGCCATCGTCACGGGCGCGGCTATGGAGCAGGAGCCAGTGAAGCCTGATGGCGCGTGAGGACTTCCGCAAACGCCTCGACCGCGTCGAGGAAGAGAAGCTTGCCACGCGTGAGCAGCTTCGCGAGGGCGCGTCGGTGACGTCATCCGGGCCTGCAAGCAGGTCGCGCTTCGCTGACCGGCGCGGACGGCTGCGCCAGGTGGTCGAGGAGCATCCGTCTGCCACGATGTTTCTCGTCGGTTTTGCCCTGGTATGGGGGCTGGCGGGCATCGCGCTGGTCGTCGGGCATATTCCGTCGCTCGAAGAAAGCTGGGTGGCGACGGAAAGCCGGAACGCTGCCGTGGTCCTGACCTTCGTCGGCATTGTCGGAGTGCTCGTCATGCAGGTGGTCGAAAACATCGAGTTCATGTTCAACAGCGAGAGACTCTCGGTCAGGTTCTCGCCGCCGACCGCGTTCTTCGTCGGGTTGGTCGCGGCCGCCTATCTTGCTGTTGCCGTACAGGATCGGGTGAAGGACTACCTGCCCGAGCCGGAACCGAAACGTTTCTGGGAGTTCTGGAAATGATCGCCACCGGCATCCCCTCGGTCCGCACCCGGGCCGTCTGCCAGTCCACGAGGCTCGTCAGTTGCGATTGGCGGCCAAGGGAAGCGCGGGACCACCTGACAGCTGAAGAGCATTCTCGGTATCGTTGCGAGCGAAGCTCGGGCCGCGGTCGCGTCCCGAACCTGGACAATTCCCAAGGCTATTGAACATGAACCGGTACAATTCAGTTTCACCGCCTTTCTCGATCGGCCGCTTTCTCTCGGGCTTTGTCGCCTCGGGCGTGGTCGCGTGGCTGTTCATGAACATCCAGAACATCTCGGACATGGCGCCCGAGTCGATCCGGAACAGCGATGCGCCGGGTGCCCTCGGTGTGCCGGTCGCGATCCTGTCGATCGTCTGGTTCGCGGTTATTCCGATCCTTTTCGTACGGCGCGTCATGGGGGGTGCACTTGGCGGCCGGGGTGCGACGCTGCCGGGGCCGTTCGTCCTTGGCGCCTTCCTTGGCCTCGCCGTGTTCTTCGCCGCACTCCGCCTTCTCGAGGTGAAGGGTCCGCTATGAGACGGGCAGAACCGGAAAAGAGCGCGGGATTCTTTCTGCTCAGCCTTGTGGTGCTGGCGGTCATACTGCTCGCGGGCATCGTCTACGCGCTGGTCGGGCGGTTCGGGTCGCGGCGCTGGCTGGGTCTGATCAAGACCTTTCTTGCCGTCGGGCAGGGGAACTACATCGCACGTTCGAGGCTGATCTGAGATGCCGACGGACGCAAGACAGAGGAGGATCCGCCAATGATCGTCACAACCACGCCCTCGGTCGAAGGCAAGAGCATCACCCACTACCACGGGATCGTCACCGGCGAGGCGATTCTGGGGGCGAACATCTTCAAGGACCTTTTCGCAGGCATCCGTGACATCGTCGGCGGGCGGGCTGCCGCCTACGAGAAGGAGTTGAGCAAGGCTCGCGTCACCGCGCTGAACGAGATGCAGGAACGGGCGCAAGCCCTTGGCGCGACTGCCATTGTCGGGGTTGACCTCGACTACGAGGTGATCAACAACATGCTGATGGTTTCGGCCTCGGGCACGGCGGTGAGCCTCTCGTGAACCCGACAATTACCATGACCATGCCGCTTTTTCGCCAAGGTGGACGGCTATTGCCGCAATTGATCAACGTGGGAGTGGCACGTCATGGGTGCGATGATCGGGACCAAGGTCCAGCAGGATACGTTCAAATCCAGGCTGGGGCGGATTCAGGCCGGTGGCGTGAACACCACGCGGCATGTCTATGTGGGACCGGTCGACGAAGCCGTGGGCGAGAAGACCAGCCGCAAGGCGAAGGCGGCGAAGCTGCCGCGCGCCGCGGGCGAGCGCAGCTTCTTCGGCGAAGCGCTGATGATCCCGATTTCTCTGGCCGCCGGCGCGCTGGCGGTTCTGGCCGCCCGGGTGATCGCCTTCCGCTTCCTGACGCAGCACGAACTTTACGCGGCCGAGTTCTACGGTGTCTCGGGCGCGACGATCGCCGTGGTCGGGATGGCGCTGGTCTTCGCGCTGATCCTGCGGGCGATCCTCGGCCTGAAGCAGGGGGTGCGCGGACGCGCCCTCTTCGTCGGCTTCGTGGCGATGTTCTTCTTCGAGGGCTACGTCGTCTCGCAGGCGCCCGAGCTCTTCGCGCCGCTCTATTCGCCGGCCTATGTCGAACAGGTCGTCGCCCAGGTGAACTGACCCGTGAACTGACCGGGCACTTTGGGTCCGTCTCGCGGCCCCGTCCAACCGAAATCCGAAACCCGAAGGGGCGCGCATCCGGCGCGGCCCCTTTCGACGCATTTGCAGCGAGGAAAGCATGCTGACGATCAAGAATCTGCACGTGAAACTTGGGGAAGAGGACAAGCAGATCCTCAAGGGCGTCGACCTGACGGTCGAGCCGGGCAAGGTGCATGCCATCATGGGGCCGAACGGGTCGGGCAAGTCGACGCTGTCCTACGTGCTCGCCGGCCGTGACGGTTACGAGGTGACCGAGGGCGCGGCCGAGCTCGACGGCAAGGACCTTCTGGCGATGGAGCCCGAAGAGCGGGCGGCTGCGGGCCTTTTCCTGGCGTTCCAGTACCCGGTCGAGATTCCCGGCGTCGGCAACATGACCTTCCTGCGCACGGCCCTCAATGCGCAGCGCAAGGCACGCGGCGAGGACGAGATCAGCGCCGCCGACTTCCTCAAGCTGATCCGCGAGAAGGCGAAGGCGCTGCAGATCGACGCCGACATGCTGAAGCGGCCGGTGAACGTGGGTTTCTCGGGCGGCGAGAAGAAGCGCAACGAGATCCTTCAGATGGCGGTGCTGGAACCGACGATGTGCATCCTCGACGAGACCGACAGCGGCCTCGATGTCGACGCGATGCGGCTGGTGGCCGAGGGCGTGAACGCGCTCCGCTCCGAGGGTCGCGGGTTCCTCGTCATCACCCACTACCAGCGCCTGCTCGATCACATCGCGCCGGACGTTGTCCACATTATGGCAGACGGGCGGATCGTGAAGACCGGCGGGCCGGACCTGGCGCTGGAGGTCGAGCAGAACGGCTATGCCGACATCCTGGCGGAGGTGGCCTGATGGCGCTTGCGAAAGCCAAGCAGGATGCGACCGCGGCTCGGATCGCCGGTCTGAGGCTGCCCGAGGGCGGCTGGACAGCACCGGCGCGCAAAGCGGCTTTGGGCCGGCTGTCGGCGATGGGCCTGCCGGGGCGGCGCGACGAATACTGGCGCTACACCGATCCCTCGGCGCTGCTTTCGCCCGAGGTGCCGCCGGCGGCGCTTTTCGATCCAAAGGAGAAGCCGGCATTTGACGATGTCGACCGGCTGAAGCTCACCTTCGTTGATGGCGTCTTTGATGCCGGCGCCTCGGACGACCTTGCACTGGCAGGGATCGAGATCGAGCGGCTCGCCGAGGCAAGCGCGCAGGATATTCACTGGGCGCGCGACCTCTACGGAACGCTCGAAGCACGTGGCCAGGATCCGGTCGACCGACCGTTCGCTGCGCTCAACACCGCCTTCGCGACGGACGGCGTGCTGATCCGGGTGACCGGCAAGGCGGCAAAGCCCGTCTCGATCGCCTACCTGCACCGGTCCGAGACATCGGACGCGATCCTGCACCATGTGGTGCGGGTCGAGCCCGGTGCCGAACTGACGCTGCTTGAGGCCGGCCCGGCCGCAGCGCGCTTCAACAAGTGCCTCGAGGTCGACGTGGCCGAGGGCGCCGCCTTCCA
>JBNLCA010000160.1:0-8579 GCA_050303575.1 Paracoccaceae bacterium | reverse complement strand
GTTCAATCTTGAGGTAATTTCCGCAGCGCCGCGCTGAGGGCCCTGTCAGAACGGCACCGTGAACTGGCGATTGCCGATGGTGATCGCATTGATCCGCGCCGGCCCGGCGGTGAACGCGCCCTCCTGGAGCGCATCGAGGATTTCGTCGGTTTCGGCGAAATCGGGTGGCGGGACCGAGAAGACCTCGGACGCGTCGGCGCGGCGGTAGATCGGCTCGGGAACGATCACCTCGCCGCGCAGGAGGCCGAAGGACTTGTAGAAGAGGATCCCCTCGTTGCCCGGATTGTCGGGCAGAAGGTCGGCGACGACGAGAGCGCAGCCCGGCCTGCCGGTCGCGGTGCGGTCCCGACATCCTTCGAGAAAGCCCGTCACGCTGCCGGCGTACCAGGGCAGGACGAACCGGTCGAACTCGGCCACCGCCTCGGGCGGCATCACCGGCATGACCTCCTTCAGTTCGGTCCGCGAGCTGCCGGCGCCGGGCGTCACCACCGGATTGTCGAAGGTCGCCCGGTCCGGTGCCACGTCGAGAAGCGACAGGCGCCGGGCGAGATCGGGCGAGGCATCGGCCGCGAGCGCGGCGAGCGCGGCCTCGCCCGCTCTGCCCCAATCGTGCCGCAGCGACCAGAGATCGACCGTTTCGGCGTCGAGCGCGCCCTCCTCGTAGCGCGCCACCTGGCTGGACGCCGCGATCCGCTCGGGGTTCAGAACGGGCGTCAGCCACAGAACGGCGAGCGCGATGACGACAACCGCCATCCAGACATTGCCGCGCCGGATGCGCGCCATCCAGCGCCGCCCGGTCAGCGCCGAGACTGCATAGACGAGCCCGTAGCCCAGCAGCACCAGGGCCGCGAGGCCGAGCGCAAGGCGTCCGGGACTTAGCCCGTGGGCAAGGATGCGGACACGCACCGCCTCGACCGAAAGCGCGGCAAGGACCGGCAGGAGAAGCGCCGTCGCCCGGGTGGCAAGGCGCATGAAACCGGTGCGCACGGCATCCTCGTCCTCGGCGCCGATGGCGGCGTTGATCAGAAGGATGAGGACGAGGCAGATGACGAGGAACGTGCCGGCCGGCGACAGGATGCCGAAAAGCCGGTCGTAGCCCTGGAACGGCAGCGCCGCGACGAAGGCACCGACGACGAGGAGCGCGGGCGGCAGGAGGAGCCGCATCAGTCGCAGCACGAGCGAATAGGAGAGCAGATCGTCGAGTTCGTTGACCGACGCCAGCGCCAGACCTGCGACCATCCCGGTGGCGACCGGCGGCAGCCAGTCGATGGCGATGAGATCGCCGATCACCTCGATCCCGGCAATGCGCAGAAGCTCGTTCGCCAGGAACACCGCCAGCCAGAAGACCAGCGCGAAAAGGGCGGCGGCGGCGAACCGGACGGCGATGCCCCAGCTTGCCGCGAAGAGCGTCGGGTAGTGCCGCCAGCCGGCCCCCGGCGTCAACGCGGCGATCACGAAGGGCAGCGGCAGGGCGGCGGCGACAAAGCCCGCGACCGCCGGGTCGATGCGCGCGAAGAACTCGGGCAGGCTGTCGTGGCGCAGGCTGGCCCAGGTCAGGAGGTTCGCCGGGATCAGGGCCGCGACGACGGCGGCGGGAAGCGCCCGGACCAGCGGCAAGGGCCCGATCAGCGCGAAGAACGCGCCGAAGAATGCGGCAAGGCCGGAGACGATGAGGAGATACGGCTGGTCGCCCGCAACGAGGGCCGGCAGGCGGGCGCCGACGAACCACCAGGCCGCTCCGGCCAAGCCGCCGATCAGCGCCAGAAGGGCCCGCATCAGGAGCCCGCCACTCTGGCTGCCCTCCAGGTCCCCGGTTTCCGCCAACTGCTTGCCCCCGACAGGTTTTCCCGCGAGCGTAGCCGGGCGGCCCGCGATTTGCCAGCAGAGATGGGCGCCCCGGCGCGGCCGGCCGCTCAGTCGCGGCGGCGCGTGAGTTGCCTGAGCGCGCCGTGCAGCGTCTGGACATCGGCGCGGGTGAGCGGCATCCGGCTCCAGAGGTTGCGCAGGTTCAGCTTCATCCCCTCGGCCTTCTGCTCGGGGAAGAAGAAACCGGCGGCGTCGAGCCGTTCCTCGAAATGGTTCGCCAGGATCTCGACCTCGTGCTGAGGCGCGGGTTCGGTTCCGGCGAGTGCCAGCACTTCGGGCGGTGTCGCGTCGGTCTGGCGCCGCCATTCGTAGGCAAGGAGCAACGCGCACTGGGCGAGATTCAGCGAGGGAAACTCGGGGTTGACCGGCACCCGGACAAGGGCGTTGGCACGGACGAGGTCCTCGTTCTCGAGCCCGGCGCGTTCCGGCCCGAAGAGGACGGCGACGCGGCGACCCTCGGCGGCGAGCGCGCGGGCCTCCTCCATCGCCCGTTCCGGCGTCAGGACGGGCTTGGTCAGGTAACGCTCACGCGCGGTCGTGGCATAGACCCGGTCGAAATCGGCGAGCGCCTCCTCGACCGTCGGGAAGAGGCCAGCCTGGTCGAGAAGCCGGCCGGCGCCCGAGGCCATGGCGACCGCCTTGGGGCTTGGCCAGCCGTCGCGCGGCGCGACGAGCCGCATCCGCGTCAGGCCGAAATTCAGCATCGCGCGGGCGGCGGCGCCGATATTCTCGGCCATCTGCGGCCGGACCAGGATGAAGGTGGGTTCGCTCATCGGCCCGGCTCTAGCGGGCGGCAGCCCTGCGTGCAAGGCATCGGCCCGTGGCGGGTGGCTTTCGGTGGCCTCGCTTCGCTCGGCAGGAAGGGGGCTGTCCGCCCCCTCTTGGCCCTGCGGGCCAATTCACCCCCGAGAATATTTGGGAACCGAAAGAGGAACAGGCCGGCCCTAGGCAGGCGCGCGCCGGTCGAGCGCGGCGAGAACCGAACGGGCGGCGCGCAGGCCGGGCGGTTCGCCGCCGCGGCCGAGGCGCTCCATAGTCAGGTCGAGCGCCGCCGACTGGGCAGCCCGGGCAGCGGGGTCCGCAAGGAGCATGTGGAGCGCCCCGGCCATCGGCGCTGGACGGCAGGCTGGGCCGAGGAACTCCGGCACGGCGCGGCTTTCGGAGACGAGGTTCACCAGCGTCACCGTGTCGATCCGCACCATCCGCTTCATGATCGCCCAGCTGAGCGGCGCCATGTCGTAGCCGATCACCATCGGCAGGCCCGCCGCCGCCAGTTCCAGCGAGACCGTTCCCGAGGCGGCCAGCGCCACGTCGGCGGCGGCGAAGGCGGCGCGTTTCTCGCCGGGCGGGTCGCGTCGCGGGTCGAGGACGACGGGCTCGCCTGGCCAGCCGGCGGTCAGTTCCGCCACGCGGTCCGCCAGGTGCGGCACCGTCGGCACCACGGCGCGAAGGCCCGGGAGGTGCGCCGCGAGGAGGCGCAGCGTTTCGCCGAAGCGGGGAGCAAGGCGCGTCACCTCGCTCGCCCGCGAGCCCGGGAGCGTCAGCACCAGCGGCGCTTCGGCCGCGATTCCGTGCCGGGTTCGGAAGTCGGCGGCCTCATCCGGCCCGGCCTGCGGCTCGGCGACGACCGGGTGGCCGACGAAATCACACGTCATGCCGGCCGCCTCCATGTAGGGCGGCTCGAAGGGCAGGAGCGCCAGAACATGGTCGATGACCCGTCCCATCTTCGCCGCCCGGCCCGGCCTCCAGGCCCAGACCGACGGGGCCACATAGTGGATCGTGGCGAGGGACGGGTTGGCCTTGCGCGCCAATCGCGCGAGGCGCAGCGAGAAATCCGGGCTGTCGATGGTGAGAAGCGCGTCGGGCGCCATCGCGGTGACCGCTTCGGCCGCCTGGTGGAGGCGCCGTCTCAGCGCCGGATAGCGCGGCAGCACCTCGGCGAGGCCCATGACCGAGAGCTCCTCCATCGGGAAGAGGCTTTGGAGGCCAGCCGCCTGCATCTCCGGCCCGCCGACGCCGTCGAGCACGATGTCGGGCGCCAGCTCGCGCAATCCAGCCATCAGCGCCGCGCCGAGCCGGTCGCCCGACGGCTCGCCGGCAAGGAGGAAGAGCCGCCTCATTCGGCGAGCAGGAAGAGGCCGGTCTCCTCCGCCGCCCGGACGATCTCGTCCCGTTCGAGGAGCAGGACCGTGCCGCGGGCGATGACGATTCCCTCAAGCCCGGCCTCGGCGGCGGCCCTGATCGTGCCCGGCCCGATGGCGGGCATGTCGACCCGCAGATCCTGCCCCGGCTTGGGCCGCTTGACGAGGACGCCCTTGCTGCGGCGCAGGTGGCGCGGCGTCCCGGCGACCATGCGCAGAAGAAAATCGGTGCCCTGAACCGTCTCGATCCCGAGGCAGAGACCGGCGGCCACCACCGCGCCCTGGCCCACATCCACGGGCCCCAGCGCGTCGAGGATCTGCCCGGCGCGTTCGGCATCGGCGCGGGCGCCGGCCGAGGGCTCGGCTCCGGCGATCAGCCCGGGCTGCGCGGTGAGCGCCGGCACCAGCGCATGGGCGCCGCGCACGGCGAAGCCTTCTTCCTCGAAGACGGTGACGACAAGGCGCAGAAGCGCGTCGTCGCCGCCCTGCATCGCGCCCAGAAGCCGGGGCGCCAGCGCCTGCATCTTGGGATCGAAGGCCATCGGGTCGAGCGCCGGCCGTGCCATGGCGCCGGCAAGGCAAAGCTCGGTCACGCCGTGCGCCCGCAGATCGTCGAACAGTCGCCCCAGTTCCTCGAACCGGGCAGCGATCTCGGGCGCGCCGGGATTCTGCGCCTCGACCCCCTCGATCCGCACGAAGACCGTGTCGGGGCGGGCGGTGACGATCTCGCCCGGAAGGGCGCCTGATCCGGCGATGACGGCGAGCATGGCGCTCCTCTCGGTTGCGCGCCAAAGGGGGCCGAGCCGGGGCAGTTTGTCAACCCGAAGAGGTGCTCACGCCACCCGCGCACCGGCAACCCAGGTGGCGCGCACGACCGGGTGGCCGCGGACCTCGGATATGCGAACAAGGTCGGCGCGGAGCCCTGCCTCGAGACGGCCGCGATCGCCCAGGCCACCGGCTGCTGCGGGCGCGGTGCTGACGGTCGCCACCGCGCGCGGCAGGTCGTCCCAGATTGCCGCAAGCCGGAAGGCCGAGGTCAGCAGGGCCGACGGCACATAGTCCGACGAAACGATGTCAAGCAGCCCTTCCCGCGCCAGCGCCTCGGCCGCGACATTGCCGGAATGCGAACCGCCGCGGATCAGGTTCGGCGCGCCCATCATCACCGCGATCCCGTTCGCGTGGCAGGCGCGTGCTGCCTCCTCGGTGGTCGGGAACTCGGCGAGGCGCACGCCATGCGCCGCCGAGACTGCAACCTGCTCCTCGGTGGTATCGTCGTGGCTCGCCAGCACGGCGCCGAGCCGCCGGGCCGCCGCCACAGCCGCCGCCTCGTGCGCCGCACCAAGCCGCGCCTGCAACGCCTTCTGGCCTTCGATATGCTCGATGAACTCCGCATCCGAGAGGCCGTGCTTGCCGCAGACATAGTCGCGCAGCTTCGAGATGTCGCGGAACTGGCGCTGGCCCGGCGTGTGGTCCATCAGGCTGATGAGGCCGACACCGTCACCGGGATGGAACTCGTCCAGCTCCTCGATCAGCGTCTCCGAGCAGATCTCGGCGCGCAGATGCAGCTTGTGGTCGATCCTGAGCGCGCCGGCGGCCTTCAGCTCGTTCATCTCGCTCGCCAGTTGGCGAGCATACTTGCCGTAGCTGGTCTTCCAGCGGGTGAGAACCGAGCCCACCCGCATCGCGTCGAAGACGGTGGTGATGCCGCACGAAGCCAGTTCGCCGTCATGGGCGACGATAGCGGCGGCGTGCGGCCAGTCGACGCGCGGGCGCGGCTCGATATGGCGCTCGAGATTGTCGGTGTGGAGCTCGACGAGACCTGGGATCAGCAGATCGCCGCCACAGTCGATGGCCCCCGGCGGCACCTCGCCGCCTTCCGCGATTTCCGCGATCCGGTCCCCGGCGATGGTCATCCGCCCGGTCGTCACGCGGCCCGGCAGGACCAGCCTTGCATTGGCAAGCACCATCTGCTGTGTCATCCGCCGGTCATCCGGCTCTGGCATCTCGAGGGTCGGAAGGGAAAGGTTCATGTCAGACTTCATCCGTTACGCGATCTATCATCTGCCGGCGCCGGGGCCATTGGCCCGGTTCGGCGCAGAATGGCTGGGCTGGGACGTCGAGACCGGCACGTCGGTTCCGGCACTCGGGCCGCAGACGCTCACCGACGCGCCCCGCAAGTACGGGTTTCACGCCACGCTGAAACCGCCCTTCCGGCTGGCTGAGGGCACGACGGTGGACGCGCTTCTCGAAGCGGTGTCGGACATTGCTGCGAAGGTCGCCCCGGTCCGGCTCGAAGGCGTCGGGCTTGCGCGCATCGGGCGCTTCCTGGCGCTGACGCCGTTGGGCGACACAACGGCGCTCGGCGCTCTTGCCGCGCGCATCGTCACGGAACTCGACCCGTTCCGCGCGCCCGCGAGCGAGGCCGACCTTGCCCGCCGTCGCGCCGCCGGCCTCAGCGCGCGGCAGGAGGAGAACCTGGTCCGCTGGGGCTATCCCTACGTGATGGAGGAGTTCCGCTTCCACATGACGCTGACCGGCAAAGCCGAGGACCCGGCCGCCGCCGAGGCGCTTCTTGCGCCGCATGTCGCGAGGCTGCCGCTCGCGCCCTACGTGGTTGGCCGCATCTCGCTGGTGGGCGAGCGCCGGGACGGCATGTTCGAGGCGATCCATCACTGCACCCTCTCGGGGTAAAGGGCCGCCAGCGCCTCGGCGACAGCCGCGTCCAAGGTGCCGTCGTTCGACACGTCGCGCAGGGCGAGTCCCTCGGGCAGCACCGGCTCGGGCCGCGCCAGCCGCCTGCGGATGCCCTCGGCTGTCTCGCGGCCGCGCGCCGCCAGACGTGCGGCAAGGGTGTCTGCGCTGGCCGAGACTCGCAGGACCACGATCCCGGGGAAGAGGCGCATCGCCTGGCCCAGCACCGCGCGCGACAGGTTCGCCACCGCGTCGGCGCCGCCCGCGACGTGAACGCGCACGTCCGTCGGGATGCCGTAGCTCAGCCCATGTGCGTCCCAGGCGAGGCAAAAGGCCCCTGCCGCCGCGCGCCGGGCGAACTCTGCCTCGCTGACGCCCTCGAACGGCTCGCCGCCCATCTCGGCCGGGCGGGTGATCACCCGACGCACCCGGATCAGCTCGGGCCGAGCGGCGGCAAGCCCGGCGATCAGGCTGTCCTTGCCGACGCCCGAGGGCCCGACGACCGCGATCAGACGGCCGCTCATGCGGCCCGCGGCGCGAAGGCGCCCACATCGACAATGCGGTCGCAAACCCTGCTGCGCGCGCCCTCGTCATGGAAGATGCCGACGATGGCCGCCCCGCGCGCCTTCGCTTCTTCGATCAGGGACAGCACCACCTCGCGGTTCGCCGCGTCGAGGCTGGCGGTCGGCTCGTCCAGCAGAAGCGCCGGGTACGGATGGACGAAGCCGCGCGCGATGTTGACCCGTTGCTGCTCGCCCCCCGAGAAGGTGGTGGGCGAAAGCGACCAGAGCGCCTCGGGGATGTTCAGCCGGGCCAGCAGTGCCGCAGCCCGCGCGCGCGCGGCGCCCTCGTCGACGCCCAGCGCGAGCAACGGTTCGGCGACGACGTCGAGCGTCGGAACGCGCGGCAGCACGCGCAGGAACTGGCTGACATAGCCCAGCGTCTCGCGCCGCAGGGCCAGGATCTCGCGCGGCTCGGCCCCGGCGATGTCGACACCGCCGACCACGATGCGGCCCGCGGCGGCGAGGTAGTTGCCCCAGATCATCCGCATCAGCGTCGACTTGCCCGCGCCGGATGGACCGGCCAGCCCGACGCATTCGCCGGGTGCGACGGAAAGCTGGGCGCCCCGCATCACTTCGATCACCGCGCCGCCCTGGTTGTGCAGCGTGAACGTCTTCGACAGTCCGGAAATCTCGATCATCCTCACACCTGCAGGACAGAGCTGACAAGAAGCTGGGTGTAGGCGTGCTGCGGATCGTCGAGCACCTGATCGGTGAGGCCGCTCTCGACCACGTGGCCCGACTTCATCACCATCAGCCGGTCAGCGAGGAGCCGCACCACAGCAAGGTCGTGGGTGACGACGATCGCCGAAAGGCCCATGCGGCGAACGAGGCCGCGCAGAAGGTCCAGAAGCCGCGCCTGCACGCTGACATCGAGCCCGCCCGTCGGTTCGTCCATGAACACCAGCCGAGGGCCGGTGACGAGGTTGCGGGCGATCTGGAGCCGCTGCTGCATGCCGCCCGAGAAGGTCGAGGGCCGGTCATCGACGCGGGACTCGGCGATCTCGACCCGGCCCAGCCAGTCGATCGCGGTATCGCGGATGGCGCCGTAGTTCCGTGCGCCGACCGCCATCAGCCGCTCGCCGACATTGCCGCCGGCGCTGACGCCCATCCGAAGCCCGTCACGCGCGTTCTGGTGGACAAAGGCCCAGTCGGTGCGCGAGAGCATCCGCCGTTCCGGCTCGCTCATCGTCACGGTATCCTTCTGCCCCTCGGCGCGGGTGTCGAAGATCACCCTGCCCCGGTCCGGCGCGACATGGCCCGCCATGCAGGAAAGCAGGGTCGATTTCCCCGACCCGGATTCGCCGACGATCCCCATCAC
>JBNLCA010000159.1:0-8586 GCA_050303575.1 Paracoccaceae bacterium | reverse complement strand
CTCCCATCAGGCCGCCTGCCGGGGCGGCGGTTGCCTTGCCCGATCTATGCCGGGTCGCAGAAGAAGCGCCCCAGAAGGGCAAGCATGTCACGAACCTTCGGGTCGAGTATCGAGTAGTAGATTGCCTGGCCGTCGCGTCGGGCGCTGACCAGCCCCTCGTAACGCAGGCGCGCGAGCTGCTGGCTGACCACGGCCTGGCGCGCCGACAGAAGGTTTTCCAGCTGCGTGACGCTTTTCGGTCCGTCGAGCAGGTGGCACAGGATGGTCAGCCGCCCATCGTGGCCCAGGGCCTTGAGGAAGGTCGCGGCCTCGTTCGCACGGACCACGAGCGCGTCGACCTGGTCGGATCCGTTTCCATCCGGATCGCCATTTTCCGTTCCGCCAAGCGGCATGATCTGGCCAAAGTCTCCTTCAGGCATGAATGGAGCGCCCTTCGGCCTTTTGCAAACGTAAATCGCAGTGGCGTTCGGGCGCTGCAAAGCCCGTTGCACATTTCATCCGCCTGCCTGAGCGATCAGCCGGTCCAGGAGCGGCCAGAAGAAATCCTCGGCCATGTAGCCCTCGATTCGGCCGATCTCGGCGCCGTCGTCGACCAGGACGAAAGTGGGCGTGAACACGGGTGGGCGGTCGAGGGTCAGGCCTTCAGGCAGGGGAGCGTCGATCTGCAAGCGTCGCAAGGGGGCAGCCTTGCCCTCTGCGGTCTTGGGATATTCTGGCGAGACCTCTTCGTTCCAGCGGGCGCAGTAGATGCAGCCGGGCCGTTCGAACATCAGAAGCGAGACTTCGGCGCGCGCCGGCAGTGCGGCGATCAGGGCGAGCAGCCCGAAAAGGAACACGGCGCGAGCCACATTGACATCCTATGCGTACATAGCATTATTCTAATATACATCCCGTATTCAGGCAAGCCGCGGCACAGCGGCCCGGAGGAGGCCGATGCTCGAGATCAGCTATTCCGGGGCCGCGATTGCCGGGCTGCTCTCTTTCCTGTCGCCCTGCATCTTGCCGATGGTTCCGTTCTACCTGTCGTACATGGCCGGCGCCTCGGTGCAGGAATTGCGCGATGGCGGCGCTCTTGCGCCGGGAAGCCGCGGCCGAATGGTCGTGCGCGCGCTTGCCTTCGCGCTGGGCGTCACCAGTATCTTCGTGATGCTCGGGCTGGGGGCGACGGCGCTTGGCCGGGTCTTCCTCGAATGGAAGGAAATCCTCTCCTGGGTCGCAGCGGCTGTCCTGATCCTGTTTGGCCTGCACTTCCTCGGTATCCTTCGGATCGGGCTATTCTACCGCGAGGCAAGGGTCGAAGCTGGCGTCAGCCCGTCGACGATTCTCGGGGCCTACGTCATGGGCCTTGCCTTTGGCTTCGGCTGGACCCCCTGCGTCGGTCCGGCGCTTGCGGCCATCCTCCTGGTGGCGGGAGGTATGGGCGATCTGCTGAAGGGCGCGATGCTGCTTCTGGTCTACGGCCTTGCGATGACGCTGCCCTTCGTTCTGGCCGCCATCTTCGCGGCACCGTTCCTGTCCTGGGTCGGGCGGCATCGCGCACTGATGGGACATGTCGAGAAGGCGATGGGGGCGATGCTGATCCTGTTCGGCATTCTCATCGCCACGAACACGGTGAACCGGATCGCCGACTGGATGATCCGCAACTTTGACTGGTCGGCGACCCTGACCTGACGCAACGGGAGGACTGAGAATGCTGCGACTCGCCGTCTTGGGCACCACAATAGCGATGACCGCACTGCCGCTGGGTGCCGTCGAACTGGGCGACGACGGTCTGCACAAGCCAGACTGGCTGCGCGAGACCTTCAAGGACATGCGCGAGGACCTCGACGAGGCAAACGCGGAAGGCAAGCGCCTGATGGTCATCATCGAGCAGCGGGGCTGCATCTACTGCACCAAGATGCACGAGGAGGTGTTTCCCGATCCGGCCATCGACACGCTGATCCGGGAGAACTTCTTCGTCGTTCAGGTGAACCTTTTCGGCGATGTCGAGGTGACCGACTTCGACGGCACCGTCCTTTCCGAGAAGGACATGGCCGTCCACTGGGGGGTGATGTTCACACCGACGATGATCTTCCTGCCCGAGGAGGTGCCCGACGGTGTCAGTGCCGCCGACGCCGCCGTCGCGATCATGCCGGGCGCCTTCGAGAAGGGTACGACCGAGGCTCTATTCACCTGGGTGCGAGACCACGAATACGAAAGTGGTGTACACTTCCAGAAGTATGTCGCCGAGCATCTGACCCAGACTGACTGAGCAAGCTTCGCCCGCAAGTCCGCGAGAAATAAAGAGATATAGGATTATTCGAGAATCCATATATTTCTATTGCAAGCGATAACAAGCTGCGAATAGTCTGAACGCAGGGAGACTTCAGGGAGGACAGCCATGACGCGTCACATCGCGCTGGCCGCAGCTTTCATAACCGTAGCAGGATCGTCGTTCGCCGACGACGTCGCGCCGGTCGACGTGATCTACGACGAGGGCGCAGTCGAGGCGTCGCTCTCCGGGGTGGCCGGGAGTGCCGAGCAGGGCGCCGTTGTCATGACAACCAACTCTCTGGGCAATTGCGTTGCCTGCCATGTCATCGGGGCCATGCCGGACGTGCCGTTCCAGGGGACCATAGCACCGCCGCTCGACGGGGTCGCGGACCGCTACACCGAGGCGCAGCTGAGGGGCCTTGTCGCCAACGCCAAGATGACATTCGACGGCACCTTCATGCCGGCCTTCTACAAGACTTCGGGCTTTATCCGGCCGGGCGACGCCTACACCGGCAAGGCGGCCCCCGCTGACCTGCCGCCGATCCTCAGCGCCCAGCAGATCGAGGACGTGGTCGCCTACCTGTTGACGCTCAAGGAATGACACCCCGGACCGCGAGGGACGAAAGGAGTTCGCAAATGAGACTTTCCAGACGAGACGCCCTTTGGGTCGGGATCGGTGGTCTGGCCGGGCTGGTGCCCGGTCTCGCCGGCGCCGCGACGCTCGAGGAACTGACCGCCGCGTTCACTGGCGGAGCAACCCCGGGCGAGGGCGGCATCACGCTCATTGCGCCCGAGATCGCCGAGAACGGCAACACCGTGCCGGTGTCCGTCGATGCGCCCGGCGCGGTGGCTATCATGCTGCTGGCAACCGGCAACCCCGAACCGGCGGTCGCCACCTTTACGTTCGGGCCAGCGGCAGGCAGCCAGATGGCGGCCACGCGCATCCGCCTTGCCCAGACGCAAGACGTCATCGCCATGGCGAAGATGGCTGACGGAAGCGTGGTGCAGACCCAGGCCAATGTGAAAGTCACCATCGGCGGCTGCGGCGGCTGAGTTCAGGATCAGGAGGGAAGAATGGCAGAGAACGCTAAACCCCGTGTCCGGGTCCCGCGCACCGCAACCCCGGGAGAGGTTGTCCAGTTGAAGTGCCTGATAAGCCACCAGATGGAATCGGGCCAGCGCAAGGACGCCGATGGCAACATCATCCCGCGCTCGATCATCCATCGGTTCACCTGCAACTTCGAGGGTGTGAACGTCATCGACGTTGCAATCGAACCGGCGGTGTCGACCAACCCCTATTTCGAGTTCGACGCCAAGGTGGATGCCACGGGTGAGTTCGTCTTCACCTGGTACGACGACGACGGGTCGGTCTACGAGGACCGCGCAACGATCGAAGTCGGCTGAAGCCGCGGGATCGCAGGGAGGAAAGATCATGCGCAGCCAATTCGCAGCTGTCGGTGCGGCCTCGGTTCTGGGCCTGGCGCTCATCGGCGCGGCCATAGCCGAGCCGGTCGACGACACGCTGACCATCACGACGGACGATGGCGAGATCCCCATTGTCACCATGACCGAGGCGCCCGCCCATCTCGACGGAGCTCTCCCGGAGATCTATTCGGGCTGGCTCTTCCGCGAGGACGAGACGCGCAACATGGAGCGCGACGACTTCGACAACCCAGGCATGGTCTTCGTGGACCGCGCGCTCGACCACTGGAACGAGGCGATCGGCAAGAACGGCGAAAGCTGCGCCGGCTGCCACAACGATCCGTCCAGCATGGCCGGCCTTCGCGCCGTGACCCCGCGCGTGGATGAAGAGTTGGGCGAGCTGATGCTGATCGAGGATTACGTGAACAAGTGCGTGACCGAACGGATGGGCCTCGACGCCTGGGACGTGAAGGGCAATGACATGAAGGACATGCTCGCCCTCATCTCGGTCCAGTCGCGCGGGATGCCGGTGAACGTGGCCATCGACGGGCCGGCCCAGTCCTACTGGGAGAAGGGCCGCGAGATCTATTACACCCGCTACGGCCAGCTCGAGATGTCCTGCGCGAACTGCCACGAGGACAATTACGGCAACTACATCCGCGCAGACCACCTGAGCCAGGGCCAGGTCAACGGCTTTCCGGTCTACCGGCTGAAGGACGCGGGCCTTGTCAGCGCACAGCAGCGCTTCATCGGCTGTGTGCGCGACACGCGCGCCGAAACCTTCAAGGCCGACTCGGACGAGTTCAAGGCGCTCGAGCTCTACGTCGCTTCGCGCGGCAACGGCCTGTCGGTCGAGGGCGTGGGCGTCCGCCACTGAGCAATCTGGCGGTCCCCGCGGGGGGCCGTCTTCCAGATCTTTGGATCGGCCCCTACCGGCGCGGCACAGGCGCGCGGCAGGAAGAACTGTGAGATGAAGACCGGAGTTCAGACATGATCAGCCGCCGCGAGTTTCTTCAGGCCTCGGCCGCCGCCTCGGTTCTTGTCGGCGCCTCGGGCTTCGGCAACTGGGCGCGCCTTGCCGCGCAGCAGGCGCTGACGCAGGACCAGCTCTTGCAGTTCGACGATTTCGGCAACGTCACCCTGATCCACATCACCGACATCCATGCCCAGCTGAAGCCGATCTGGTTCCGCGAGCCCGAGATCAACCTCGGCGTGGGCGAAGCGAAGGGCCGGCCGCCGCACGTGACCGGCTCGGACTTCCTGAAGATGTTCGACCTGATGCCCGGCTCGCCCGAGGCCTACGCGCTGACGTACGAGGACTTCGTGGCGCTGGGCAAGGGCTATGGCCGGATGGGCGGCATGGACCGGGTGGCGACGGTGGTGAACGCCATCCGCGCGGCCCGGCCCGAGGCGATCCTGCTCGACGGCGGCGATACCTGGCACGGCTCGATGACCTCGCTCCTGTCGCGTGGGCAGGACATGGTCAACGTGATGAACAAGCTGGGCGTCGAGGCGATGACCAGCCACTGGGAATGGACCTTCGGGTCCGAGCGGGTCAACGAGATCGTGGGCGGTCTGCCCTTCCCGTTCCTCGGCGCGAACATCTTCGACGTCGAATGGGACGAGCCGGCCTTCGAGCCCTACACCACCTTCGAGCGCGGCGGCACCAAGATTGCCGTCATCGGCCAGGCCTTCCCGTACATGCCGATCGCCAATCCCGGTTGGCTCTTCCCGGAATATTCGTTCGGCATCCGCGAGGAACGGATGCAGGAAGTGGTCGACGAGGTCCGGGCCGGTGGCGCCGAGCTTGTCGTCTGCCTCAGCCACAACGGCTTCGACGTCGACCACAAGATGGCAAGTCGCGTGCGAGGGATCGACGTCATCCTGACCGGTCACACCCACGACGCGCTGCCCGAGCCGGTCGTCGTCGGCGACACGATCCTGATCGCCTCTGGCAGCCACGGCAAGTTCGTTAGCCGGGTCGACCTGCAGGTCGAGAGCGGGCGAATGACCGGCTTTCGCCACAAGCTGATCCCGATCTTCTCGGACGTGATCGCCCCTGACCCCGAGATGGCGGCCCTGATCGCCGCCGAGCGCGCGCCCTACAAGGACCGGTTGGAAGAGGTGATCGGCACCACCGACGACCTTCTCTACCGGCGCGGCAACGTCAACGGGACGTGGGACGACCTGATCTGCGAGGCGATCCGGTCCGAGCGCGATGCGCAGATCGCGCTCAGCCCCGGCGTGCGCTGGGGCGCGTCGCTCATGCCGGGCGATCCGATCACCCGCGAGGACATCCACAACGTCACCACGATGACCTACGGCCAGTGCTACCGAACCGAGATGACCGGCGAGATGCTGAAGCTGATCCTGGAAGACGTGGCCGACAACCTCTTCAATCCGGACCCCTACTACCAGCAGGGCGGCGACATGGTGCGCGTCGGGGGCTTGGGCTTCACCATCGACATCTCAAAGACGATCGGCGAGCGGATCAGCGCGCTGCACCTCATCGGCACCGGCGAGGAGATCGACCCGGCGAAAAGCTACACCGTCGCCGGTTGGGCCAGCGTCAACGAGGGCACCGAGGGGCCGCAGATCTGGGACGTGGTCGAGGCCCACATCCGCAAGATCGGCACCGTGAAACTCGCGCCGAATACCTCGGTCACCGTGACAGGGACCTGACGGGCGGCCAGGCGAAGAAGAAGGAGCGTCAGCAATGACCGACCACACCAAGGGCACAACGCGGCGGGCGTTTCTGCGGACCACAGCGGCGGCAGGAGGCGCGCTTGCTGCAGGCGTCGTGGCGGCCCGCGCTGAGGGGCCCGACCCGCTCATCACCGAAGTCCAGGACTGGGCCTCGTCTCTCGGCGATCCGGTCGACGCCGCGCCTTACGGAGTGCCGATCCGTTTCGAGAGCCACGTCGTGCGCCGCAATGTCGAGTGGCTGACCGAAAGCACGGTCTCGTCGATCAACTTCACTCCGATCCATGCGCTCGAAGGCACGATCACCCCGCAGGGTTGCGCCTTCGAGCGCCACCATTCCGGTGCCATCGAACTCTCCAAGCCCGACTACCGGCTGATGGTGAACGGCCTTGTCGATGCGCCCCTGGTCTTCACCTTCGAAGACCTTCAACGTTTCCCGCGCCACGTCATGACCGCCTTTTGCGAATGCGCGGCGAACAGCGGCATGGAGTGGGGCGGCGCCCAGCTCGAGGGCTGCCAGTTCACGCAAGGCATGATCCACAATATGGAGTACACCGGCGTCATGCTGCGCGACATCCTTGCCGAGGCCGGTGTGAAGCCCGAGGGCAAGTGGATCTACGCCGAGGGCGCCGACGCCTCGTCGAACGGCCGCTCGATGCCGATGGAGAAGGCGTTGGACGACGTCATGGTCGCCTTCTACGCGAACGGCGAGGCGCTGAGAAAAGAGCACGGCTATCCGGCGCGACTGGTCGTACCCGGTTGGGAAGGCAACATGTGGGTCAAGTGGCTGCGCCGGATCGGAGTCTACGACCAGGCCGTCGACGGCCGCGAGGAGACCTCAAAGTACACCGACCTGATGCCGGACGGTCGGGCGCGGAAATGGACCTGGGTGATGGACGCGAAGTCGGTCATCACCTCGCCCTCGCCGCAGGCACCCATCCGGCATGGCAAGGGACCGATGGTCATCACCGGGCTCGCCTGGTCGGGCAACGGCAGGATCGATCATGTCGACGTATCGCTCGACGGCGGGGTGAGCTGGCAGACGGCGCGGCTTTCGGGCGACGTGAAGCCCAAGGCGCTGACCCGGTTCCATCTCGACATCGACTGGGACGGGTCGGAGCTTCTGCTGCAATCCCGCTCGGTTGATGAGACCGGCTATGTCCAGCCGACCAAGGATGCGCTGCGCGAGATCCGTGGCCTGAACAACGTCTATCACAACAACGGAATCCAGACCTGGTGGGTCAAGCCAGACGGGGAGGTCGAGAATGTCGAAGTCGGGTAAGGTTGCGCTCGCCGTATCGCTCCTCCTCGCCGCCGAACCTGCCTTCGCCGACAAGCTGGGCCTCGGCCGGCCGGCGCTGCCTGAGGAAATCGCCGCCTGGGACGTCGCGGTTCTTCCGGACGGGACGGGCCTTCCCGAGGGCTCGGGCGACGTTCTCACCGGCGAGGAAGTCTTCGCCGAGAAATGCGCCAGCTGTCACGGCGATTTCGCCGAGGGCATCGACAGCTGGCCGGTCCTGGCCGGCGGCATTGGCACGCTGACCGACCGCCGGCCGGTAAAGACAATCGGGTCCTACTGGCCGCATCTTTCGACGGTGTGGGACTATGTCCACCGCTCGATGCCGTTCGGTGCCGCGCAGACCGTCTCGACGGACGAGACCTACGCCATTGCCGCGTTCCTTCTCTATTCCAATGGCGTGGTCGAGGACGACTTCGTCCTGTCCAAGGAGAACTTCACCGAGGTCCAATTGCCGAACTCCGGCGGCTTCTATGTCGACGACCGGCCCGAGACCGAGTATCCGCTCTTCCGCGCCGACCCCTGCATGACGGAGTGCATGGATCCGGTCGAGATCACCAAGAAGGCGACCGACCTGAACGTCACGCCGATGGATCAGGACGGCAAGCCTGCTGGCACGATCCCCGGCACGGCGGTGGCAAGCGACTCGGACGATGCGGCTACGCCGGCCGAGATAGCCGGGACAACAACGGAGACTGCTGCAGCCGAGATGCCTGACACCGATGCAGCCGATGAAGAAGCGGAAGCGTTCGACCCGGAACTGGTTGCGGCGGGAGAGTCGGTCTTCCGGCGTTGCGCGGCTTGCCACAAGGTTGGAGAGGGGGCGAGGAACGGCACGGGCCCGGTGCTGAACGGCGTTGTCGGCCGTGCGGCGGGAGAGGCCGAGGGCTTCCGCTATTCACGTGCCATGC
>JBNLCA010000158.1:0-2310 GCA_050303575.1 Paracoccaceae bacterium | reverse complement strand
CCCAAGGTCGCCGATATCGACGTGACCATCGAGTTCGCTTCGGCCGATGCCAACGCGCTCCAGTTCTATCCGAACCTCGAGGCCGATCTCGAGTCGAAGCTGGCCGAAACGCTGGCGCCGATGATGGATGCGAGCGGCGGCCGCATTCAGGTCATCGTCAAGGACCTCAGCGTCGACGGCAACGAGATCCTGAATACCGCCGGCGACTTCAACACGCTGGGTGGCGGCGTCTTCTTCTACCCGGTCAACCCGGACAAGTCGGAAGACGCTTCGGCTGTGAACCCCGAAACGACTGACGTCAGTGTCGTGGCCGTTCCGGAATATCCGACGGTCATGCCGACCGATGGCCCGGTGCTGATCATGGCTCCGTCGGATCAGACGGTCTACGACGCGATGATCCAGAAATTCGCGGACGTCGTGGCCGAGCGCCTGCCGACCCTCTGAGCGGCGCGATAGTCACGGAAAAGGGCCCCTCGCGGGGCCCTTTTTCGTTCGGGTGGAATTCCGTGCCGGCCGGATAGGCCTACTCGGCGGCGATCTTGATCACCGGCTCCATCGTCTTGAGTTCCTCGTCCGACAGGTGGCACTTGATCTGGTGCCCGGGGGCGAGCGTCTTCATCGGCGGGACCTCGGTTTCGCAGAGATTGCCGGGAACCTGGCCCTTCCAACGGCAGCGCGTCTGGAACGGGCAACCGGGCGGCGGGTTCATCGCCGAGGGGATTTCGCCCTCGAGCACGATCCGCTTCTTCTCGACCCGCGTGTCGGCGATCGGCACCGCCGAGAGCAGCGCCTCGGTATAGGGGTGATAGGGTGGCGAGAAGACCTCGTCCGTCGTCCCGATCTCGACCACGTGGCCGAGATACATGACCATGACCCGGTCCGACAGATAGCGCACGATCGAGAGGTCGTGGCTGATGAAGAGAAGCGTCGTCCTGTTCTGGCGCTGGATGTCCATCAGAAGGTCGGTGACGGCCGCCTGTACCGAAACGTCGAGCGCCGAGACCGGCTCGTCCGCGACCACCACCTTGGCGCCGCCGGCGAAGGCGCGGGCAATGCCGACGCGCTGCTTCTGGCCGCCCGAGAGCTGCCGCGGCATGCGGTCTGCGAAAGCGCGGGGGAGCTTCACAAGGTCGAGCAGCTCCAGCATCCGCTGGCGGCGTTCCTCGTCGGAGTTGCCCTCGCCGAAGATTTCCAGCGCGCGGATGATCTGGCGGCCGACCGTCATCGACGGGTTCAGCGTGTCGAACGGGTTTTGGAACACCATCTGCACGCCCGAGACCGTTTCGGTCGAACGGCTCTCGATCGGCGTGTTCTGGATGTCGCGGTCATAGAGCATGATCTTGCCCGCGGTCGCTGTCTCGAGGCCCATCAGCACCTTGGCGAAGGTCGACTTGCCGCAGCCGGATTCGCCCACGATGGCAAGCGTCTCTCCCTCGCGCGCCTCGAAGCTCAGCGTCTCGTTCGCCTTGACCACTTTGGTCCCGCCGCCGCCGAACATGCCGGAGCTGACCTCGTAGTATTTGCGCAGGTCCTCCATCCTGAGGACGACCTCGCCGGGCGGAGTCTTCTCGTGCTTAACGGCGGCCGCGGGCGGGGAGGACCAGTCGATTTCCTTGAACCTCAGGCACCGCGTCATGTGCCGGTCGTCGCCCTCGACCTCCTCCATCGGGATGTCCTTGGCGTTGCAGCGGCCTTCCTCGCAGTAGTCGCAGCGCGGACCGAAGTTGCAGCCGTCGGGCCGCTCGTGCGGTAGGGGGAAGTTTCCCGGGATCGCGACGAGGGGGCGCGAGTTCTTGTCGGCGCCGGGAAGCGGGATCGACCGGAAGAGCGCCTGCGTGTAGGGGTGCTGCATCTTGTCGAAGACGTCCTTGATCGAGCCGGTCTCGACCGCCTCGCCAGAATACATCACGCAGAGCCGGTCGCAGGTCTCGAGCACCAGCCCGAGGTTGTGCGAGATGAAGAGCATCGAGGTGCCGTACTTCTCGCCCAGGTCCTTGACCAGGTCGACCACGGCAGCCTCGACGGTGACGTCAAGCGCGGTTGTCGGCTCGTCGAGGATGAGGAGCGAGGGTTTCGACATCAGCGCCATGGCGATGACGATGCGTTGCTGCTGACCGCCCGAAAGCTGGTGCGGGAACGCCTTCAGGATGCGTTCGGGGTCAGGCAGGCGGACGTCGGAGACGACTTCGAGAGCGCGCTTGTAGGCCTCGTCCGCCGAGACGCCCTCGTGGATCATCGGCACTTCCATCAGCTGCTTGCCGATCCGCATGGCCGGGTTCAGCGAGGCCATCGGCTCCTGGTAGATCATCG
>JBNLCA010000157.1:0-2860 GCA_050303575.1 Paracoccaceae bacterium | reverse complement strand
CTCGGCCGGGTCCTGGCCGAGGTCGGTGGGGGTCTCGGTCTCCTCGAGCCCGTGGCTTTCGCGGAAGACGACGTGCATCAGGCGGTCAGCACCTCGCGGATCTTCGCCGCGTCGATGTCGTCATGCTCGGCGATGACGACGAGCCGGGACTGGCGCGGCCCGTCCCAGGGGCGGTCGAACTGGTGGCGGACACGCTCGCCCACGGCCTGGACCAGAAGACGCATCGGCTTACCGGTGACGGCGACGTGGCCTTTGACGCGCAGGATCTTCTGCTCGCGCGCGAGGCGCTGGATGGCGGCCACGAGCACCGCCGGGTCGGCCACTTCCGGAAGATCGATGACCACCGAGTCGAAATCGTCGTGCTCGTGGTCGTCGGCGCCGTCATGGTGGCTCGGCCGGGCAGCAAGGTCATCCTCGGCCGCGGCGCCAAGGCCCAGGATCACGCGCGGGTCGATCACGCCGTCGGTCATGGCCAGGATCGGCACCCGGCGGGGCATCTCGGAATCGACGGTGGCGCGAGCGGCAGCGACGCCCGGCTCACCGGCGAGGTCCGCCTTGGTCAGAAGCACGATGTCGGCGCAGCAGATCTGGTCCTCGAACACCTCCGACAGCGGCGTCTCGTGGTCGATCGACTCGTCGGCCTCGCGCTGGGCCTGGACGGCGTCCTCGTCAGGCGCGAACCGGCCGGCCGCGACCGCCTCGGCATCCGCCAGCGCAATCACCCCGTCAACGGTGATCTTCGAGCGGATCGCCGGCCAGTCGAAGGCCTTCAGAAGCGGCTTGGGCAGGGCCAGCCCGGAGGTCTCGATCAGGATGTGGTCGGGCCGCTGCGGCAACGCCATCAGCGCCTCGATCGTCGGGATGAAATCGTCGGCCACGGTGCAGCAGATGCAGCCGTTCGCCAGCTCGACGATGTTCTCCTCGGGGCAGTTCTCGTCGGCGCAGGATTTCAGGATGTCGCCGTCCACGCCGACCGTCCCGAATTCGTTGACCAGAACGGCGAGGCGCTTGCCCTGCGGGTTCTGCATCAGGTGACGGATCAGCGTGGTCTTCCCCGAGCCGAGGAAGCCGGTGATCACGGTGACGGGGATTTTGGCAAGATCGGTCATTCGGCGGCCTTCGGGGTTGTGGGTGCCAGTGGGGGAATGCGGGCAAGCGACTGCTTGCGGAAGATCACCGGGCGCTCGCGCCAGGGAACCAGGCCGTCAGGCGCGCGGGCATAGGCCTCGGCGCCCAGCCGGATGTCGGGGGCGCTCTCCGGCTCCATGAAGCCGTAGACATAGCCCCACTTGCCGGGCGCCTGGAGCGCCACCGAACAGCCGTTGTCGCAGGCCGAGAGGCACTCGACCGGCACCACGGTGACGCCCTCGGGCGGGTCGGCCGCCAGCGCGGCGTGCAGATGCGCGCCGGGCGGCAATTCGCCCTCGGGGACCGGACGGCCCGCCTTGCAGGTGATGCAGACATGAAGCGTCGCCGCCATCGCCATCCTTCCATGGGGGGCCGGGGGCGAGGGCATGCCTCACTCCGGTCGCGGCACACCCCGTCCGCCCGTCGTCTCGCGCGCTGGCAGGTCTCCCGGCTTGCGGATCCAGGGCGCGGGGCCCAGCGGTCCGCCGGCCTTCCCGGGCGAAATGCCAGTGGCCAGGGGCGGACCTTTCCGGTCACGGTCGCGGGGGCGGCTGCGCTTCGGTTCTTCGACCGGATGGGTCGGAAAACCTGTCGCATTCCCTCTTAGCCTGCCGTAGGACAGGCACCAGCGCCAAGGCTCTCTCATGCCACACGGGCCAAGGGAGTCAAGCACGGGGAACGGCCAGATGACCGACGCAAGCGACACCAGGACACCCGACGAGGCCCGACATGCGCAGAAGATGGCCAAGAAGAAGGCCGCGCGCGACAAGATCATGGCGACGAAGTCGGGCGACAAGGGGTTGATCATCGTTCACACCGGGGCCGGGAAGGGCAAGTCGTCGTCCGGCTTCGGAATGATCCTGCGCTGCATCGCGCATCAGATGCCCTGCGCCGTGGTCCAGTTCATCAAGGGCGCCTGGGATACCGGCGAGAGGCGGCTGATCGAGGCGCATTTCGCCGGCCTCTGCCAGTTCCACGCCATGGGCGAGGGCTTCACCTGGGAGACGCAGGACCGCGCCCGGGACGTTGCGATGGCCGAGAAGGGGTGGGAAAAGGCAAAGGAACTGATCCGGGACCCGTCTGTCCGGCTGGTGCTCCTCGACGAGATCAACATCGCGCTGCGCTACGATTACCTGGACGTCGCCGAAGTCGTGCGGTTCCTGCGCGAGGAGAAACCGCCCATGACCCACGTCGTGCTGACCGGGCGCAACGCCAAGGACGAGCTGATCGAGGCGGCGGACCTCGTCACCGAGATGACGCTGGTCAAACATCCGTTCCGGTCGGGGATCAAGGCCCAGCCGGGCGTCGAGTTCTAGAGGCGTCCGGAGGAGCCGCGACACCATGAAGACCGTCTTCTATGTCGTTCTGGGATGCGTCGTCGTGGTGGGCGGCTTCGTCGCGCTCATCCTTTTCGGCACCGCCGAATCGCGCGAGATCGCACGGCAGTTCGTGCTGGATGCCAGTTCGGGCGCCTATGAAGAGGCACGCGCCGTGCTGCACCCCGACCTCGCCGCAGAGTTCCCCTTCGAACGGCTGGAAGAAGGCTTCGAGGCCGCCGCGCCCTTCGTCACGGTCAGCTTCACTCAGTCGGGCATGCGCAATTCGCTCGTGAACCTCGAAGGCACGGCAGCGACGGCAGGCGGTTGCGAAAGCCCGGTGACGTTCTCGCTGCAGGACGGGCTGATCGTCTCGTTCAACATCGCAGCGATCTGCCCCGGGGAATGACCCGGCG
>JBNLCA010000156.1:0-4636 GCA_050303575.1 Paracoccaceae bacterium | reverse complement strand
CCTCGACCGTTGCGGTCACGTCGAGGGCGCCTGCAACCGACCCGCCTCGCAAGGTCCACCCGCCCGGAGCTGACAGGCAACCTGCGGAGCGCACACCGGACGCCGGCCTGACGGCCGCGTCCGGCGCAACCGCGATCCATCAGCTTTCAGGGAGTATCCCAATGCTCAACAACATAGGCCTTCCGGGCCTTCTTCTCATCGTCGTCGTCACCCTCGTCCTTTTCGGGCGCGGCAAGATCAGCGGTCTCATGGGCGAGATCGGCAACGGACTCACCGCCTTCAGGAAAGGCCTGCGCGAGCCAGAAACCAGCGAGCCGTCGGGCGGATCGGAGAAATCATGATTCTCGCCAGCGGAACGCTCATGCTGTCTGCGGCGTGGCTTTTTGGCATCTGGGCCTACGCCGTCCACCGCCGGCCGGTTCCGGCCGCCTGGACCCGGCGCGGCCCGGGATCGACTGCGGTGACGCTGGTGCTGGTCTTCCTGACGACGTTCGGCGCCGGACTTGTCCTCGCGGCCGCGCTCTCGCCGCTCGCCACAGTGCGCGACCAGACCTGGATCACCGGCCTCATGACCCTTGCCGCACCGATCGTGGCATGGCTTGTCGGCCCGAGGCTGCGCACCGCCTTTCGGGGGAGCGCGGCATGAGCGACCAGCCACAAGGCCCCATCGAACCGCCCAAGGGCGCGCAAGGCACCCTTGTCCACTGGGCGATCTTCCTGGCGATGATGGCGGCGATCGTCGGGCTTGGATACCTCATCGCCTGAGAAACAAGGCCGGCCCCTCCCCTGCGGCGGGGCCGCGCCTTACAGCTTGGACGAGATGATGCCGGTGGCGAAGCCGCCCATGCGCAACTCGCCGAAAAGCCGCTGGTACTCGATCTTCGGACAGCGGTTCTGGATGACGGTGACGCCCCGCGCCTCGGCCTTTGCCGCAGCCTCGGCATGTTCGATGCCAAGCTGCATCCAGATCGTTTTCAACGCCGGCAGATGTTCGAGTGCTTCGTCGACGATAGCCGGCACGGCGTCCGGCCGGCGAAAGATGTCGACCATGTCTACCGGGATGTCCTGCGGAATGTCGGAGAGCCTGGCCCGGACCTCTTCGCCCAGCAACATCTGGCCTTCGAGCCCGGGATTGACCGGGATCACACGGAACCCCTTCAGACCGAGATAGCGCGCCACGTAGTAGCTGGGCCGCACCGGATTGGCCGAGACGCCGACAACGGCAATGACCTTGGTGCCGGTCAGCACGTCCTTCAGCAACTGATCGGAATAGGCTGGCATCCTAGGCCCCAAAGAAAAAGGCGCCCGGACCTTGGCCCGGGCGCCCAGTCACGGAACGAGGGACAGTGAAGCGAAGCGAGGATGTTCCGTATCCTCGCCTGCACTGTTGCATATGGGCGGCAGTCGGCCGCGAACCAGAGCCCGCACGGAATCGTGAAGCACGTGTCATTTCGCGCGACCGGCGGCATAGAGCGCCACGGCCGCCGCGTTCGAGACGTTGAGCGATCCGAAATCGCGGAAAAAAGGTATGCGGACCAATTGGTTGCATGTCTTACATGTCCGCTCGCGCAGGCCCGGCCCCTCGGCCCCGAGGACCAGGCCGACCGGGCGCGTTCCGGCGGCCTGAAGCCCCTCGTCGATGCTCGCCTCGGCCGTTCCGTCGAGGCCAAGGAGGTAAAACCCCATGGACTTGAGCTCGTCCATCGCGTCGCCGAGGTTGCGGATCCTGAGGTAGGGCTGCCGTTCCAGCGCGCCCGAGGCCGATTTCGCCAGTGCCCCGGTCTCGGGCGCGGCGTGGGTGCGCGGCGCGATCACCGCCCGGGCACCAAAGACCTCGGCCGAACGCAGGATGGCGCCGACGTTGTGGGGATCGGTCACTTGGTCAAGGAGAACGACAAGCGGCGCCCCCTCGCCCCGCGCGCAGACCTCGGACAGGTTGCCCCAGACCAGCGGTTTCACCTCGAGCGCTGCGCCCTGGTGGACCGAGGACGGGTCGAGCGGCACCGGGAACTTGCGCGGATCGGCGATCTCGGGCTCCATCCCTGCCTCGGCGATCGCATCGGCCAGCTTGTCGGCGGCGTTCTTGGTGACGACCAGCCTGAGCCGCTCGCGCCGCGGGTTCAAGAGCGCATCGCGCACCGCATGGAGGCCGAAGAGCCACAAGGTCTCGGCCGCCGACGCGCGCTTGGCGCGTTCCTTCTCGATGACCCACGTTGGTTTCTTCATGGCGCACGCAGCCCCCTTTTGCGCCCTTCCTAGTGCGATGCCGGCCCGAGCGAAAGCCGCGCCGGTCGTCCGGTCTGTTTTCCGGTTGACGGTATTCGGGCCGCGCGCTATCCCGCGCGTCGCGCCGGGGCGAGCCTCCGGCCGAGGGCGACGAGCTGCAAGGTGCGGCAGCGGACTGTAACTCCGCCGGGGAGACCCACGCCTGGTTCGATTCCAGGGTCGCCCACCACCTCCACCTCTCTGAAATGCTCCGATGCCGTGCAACCTTGCGCGGATATGCGCCAATCCGACCCGCGTCCCTTCGAAAACACGCATTGATGATCGAGCCGGCGACGGATTTCCGCTAGCCTTCCGTTAAGGCAGGCAGGAGGGCCGGGCATGGACAGACGAACGTTCAACAAGGGGCTCGTGGCCGCGACGGCGGCGGGCGCCCTGCCCCTTGCGGCCAAAGCCGCGCCCTACCGCGGGCCGAACGTCATCCTGGTGCGCTTCGGCGGCGGGGTGCGGCGGGCCGAGACGATTGACGAGGCGACGACCTGGGCGCCCTATCTGCGGCAGGTCCTGACCGAGCGCGGCATCTTCATCCCCGACGTGATGATCGAGCAGCTCGACGGCGTCGACACCTCGCACGCCGAGGGCACGCTGAACCTGCTCACCGGGCGCTACCTTGCCTATCGCGATGCCGGCTCGAAGTTCCTGACCGACCGGCTGGAGCCGACGGAACCCACGCTCTTCGAGTATCTCCGCTCGACCTTCGATCTGCCCTCGCACCAGGTGCTTCTGGTCAACGGCGAGGACCGGCCGCAGGAGGAGTTCTTCACTTTCGGCGTCGCCGACCACTACGGCGTGGAATACAAGTCCGAGATGCTGAGCCTGCACCGGTTCAAGATCTGGCGCACGCGCATGGCGCTGGCAGCGGGCGGGCACACGGACGACGAGGTCGAGGCGCTGAGGAGCGAATTCGACCGGCTGCTGGCAGTGGATCCCCGCGGCATGGCGCCGGACCAGTCGGGCGAGGTCGACCGGTTCTGGGAGAGCTGGGCCGAGACCTACGGCACCGAGGGATTCAGGAACCCACGCGGCGACCGGCTGCTGACCGAACTTGCCATCCGTGCGCTGGCCGAGCTTCAGCCCCGCTTGATGATGGTGAACTACCAGGACCCGGACTATGTGCATTGGGGCAACCCTTCGCACTATACCCGCGCCATCCAGATCATCGACGAGGGGCTCCAGCGCCTCGTCGCGGCGGTCGAGGCCGATCCGTTCTACCGGGACAACACGGTCTTCGTCATCACCCCCGACTGCGGGCGGGACGCAAACCCGATGATGGACGTGCCGTTCCAGCACCATTTCAACAGCCGCACGGCGCACGAGACCTGGGCGGTGATCTTCGGCTCAGGGATCGGACGGGGCACCCTCGACAAGCGGATCGACCAGACCGCCTTCGCGCCGACCATAGCGGCCCTGATGGGCTTCCGGGCGACATCGTCCGAAGGCCGCGCACTGTCGGAGATCATCCTGTGAGCGCCGCCCTCGCTGCCGCCCGGCCGGGCCTGACCGTCCGTGGCCTCGGGGCGCTGAAGACACTGGTCTTCGGCACGTTCTTCTGCCTCTCGCCGGTCATGTCGATCATCGCGCTTGGATGGATGGTGCGCCGGATGGGCGCCGTCATTGACCGCCGCACCGGTGGCACGGCCGCCAATCCGACCTGGATTCTCGGCCGTCGCGGCCGCGGCTTCATCGTCCGGCTTCTCGGCGGGCTTGGCGCCAACATCCGCACCGGCATCGGCGCGACGATCGCGCTCTTCCTTTATACCGCGCCCTTCGCGCTGGTCTGGCTGGGTGCCTGGTGGGCGGGCTGGCAGAACTCGTTCACCAAGGGCTACGAGCAGGCCTTCGTCGGGCCCTCCGTCTTTGTGGTGGGCATCGCTCTCGGCATGGTGCTGATCGCCCACCTGCCCTTCGCGCTGGCGCATTTCGCCGTAGAGGGACGCATCGGCGCAGTCTTCGAGGTGACCCGCATCCGCGCGCTGTTCACCCGCGCGGGCTGGCGCGCGCCCTGGCTGATGTTCCTGAGCTTCTTCTTCGCGCTTCCGGTTTTCGTCGGCCGCGCCTGGCCGATCCTCGCGGTCAATTTCGGTTGGGACCTCGACCTGATGACGTCCGGCGACGTGGCCGAGCTTGCCGGCCGGATTGACCTTGCAATGGCCGCCTACACGTTTGTCGCGCTCCTGATCCTGCGGCACCTCGCGGCGACGACCTATGCCCGTGCGCTCACCGCGGGCCGCCCCGCCCTGCCCCTGCGGATCCTCTGGCCGGTCCTGTGCCTGCCCACCGCCTTCGGCCTCTTCTTCCTGATCCTTGCCGCGCAGTTCCTGAACTTCGCCTGGTGGCAGTGGATCATGCATCC
>JBNLCA010000155.1:0-7547 GCA_050303575.1 Paracoccaceae bacterium | reverse complement strand
TGAGGGCGCAGGGCCTGATCTACGAGGGCGTGCTGGAACCGCCCAAGGGCAAGACGCCGGACGATTGGGAGCCGCGCGAACAGACGCTCTTCCGGTCGACAGCGCATGGCGACGACGTTGACCGCCCGGTGAAGAAGTCGGACGGGTCCTGGACCTATTTCGCGCCCGACATCGCCTATCACTACGACAAGGTGGACCGGGGCTTCGACCAGCTGATCGACGTTTTCGGCGCCGACCACGGCGGCTATGTCAAGCGGCTGAAGGCGGTGGTCTCGGCCTTGACCAACGGCCGGGTGCCGCTCGACGTCAAGCTGATCCAGCTCGTCAAGCTCTACAAGAACGGCGAGCCGTTCAAGATGTCCAAGCGGGCGGGCACCTTCGTGACGCTGCGCGACGTGGTGGACGAAGTGGGATCGGACGTCACCCGCTTCACCATGCTGACGCGCAAGAACGACGTGGCGCTAGATTTCGACTTCGCCAAGGTGATGGAGCAGGCCAAGGAGAACCAGGTCTGGTACGTGCAGTATGCACATGCACGGGTTTCCTCGGTCCTGCGTACCGCGACCGAGCGGGGGATCGACGTGGCGGACAGGGGGCTGGCCGCCGCGGACCTTTCGAAGCTTGCCGATCCGGCGGAACTCAAGGTGCTGAAGACGATTGCCGAGTGGCCGCGCCTTGTCGAGATCGCCGCCAAGGGGAACGAGCCGCACCGGATCGCCTTCTACCTCTACGAACTCGCTTCGGACTTCCACGCGCTCTGGCATCGCGGCAACGAGTCGGCCGAGTTGCGCTTCCTTCAGGACGATCCGGCCACATCGCAGGCGAAAATCGCCCTCGTGCGGGCCGTGGGCGTTGTTATTTCCGCAGGTCTTGGTATCTTGGGCGTCACTCCGGTCGAGGAATTGCGCTGACAAAAGGCGCCCCGCCCGGCGGAACGAGCAGATCAGACCCCGAAAACGGGGCAGACGAGGCAGGACATGGCGGGTATCGACTATCAGGGCTATGCCCCGGATATGAGCTTTCACGCGGGTGGGCGTGCGGGGCGATTTCTCAACATCATGGGCGGCGTCGTTTCGCTGGCGCTGATCGGCGGTCTCGGCTGGTGGAGCTGGGAGCTTCTGGTCCGCGACGTGACCGGGGTCCCGGTGGTCCGGGCGCTCGATGGGCCGATGCGTGTCCTTCCCGAGGATCCCGGCGGCGATCGCGCGGCGCACCAGGGTCTGGCGGTCAATCGCATCGCCGCGGAAGGCGAGGCCGCACCGCCGCCTGAACGTATCGTCCTTGCCCCGCGCTCGGCCGACCTCACGCCCGAGGATCTGCCGCAGGCCGCGCTGCGCCTGACGCCGGGCCTCACGGCCGCGCCGCCGCCGCGCTCGGCCGTCGAGGAGGCCGTGCTCGATGCCACGTCCGAAGTCATGGCGGCTTCGGCCGACCTCGAGGACGGCGTCCTTCCCGAGATCATCCCGGCCTCGGTGCCGGGCGTGTCCCGCTCGCTCAGGCCGCCGCCGCGCCCGGCGGGCCTTGTCCGCCCGGTCGCGGCTGTCGCGGCAGCCGCTGACGTCACTGCGCCGACCCCGGCGGCAGTGGTGAGCACCGCCGCAATCGTCGAGAAGGATCCGGCGACCATCCCGCCCGACACCTGGCTGGTCCAGTTCGCCGCACCGAACACCGCCGAAGAAGCGCGCGCCCACTGGGCCATGCTGGCCGGCCGTTTCGGCAGCCTGATGGCCGGCAAGGCGCTCGTCATCGAGCAGGGCGCGTCGGGTGCCGACACGTTCTACCGGGTCCGCGCCGAGGGCTTCACCGACCTCGCCGATGCCCGCCGCTTCTGCGCGGCGCTGGTTGCCGAGGATGCCGACTGCATCCCGGTGATGATGCAGTGACCCGGCCCGCCGACGCCCGATGAGCGCGCCCGGCGCCACCATCCTGGGATGCCTCGGCCCGACGCTGTCGGCAGACGAGCGTGCCTTCTTCCGGGCTGCCGATCCCTGGGGTTTCATCCTATTTGCCCGCAACGTCGAGACGCCCGACCAGCTGCGCCGCCTGACCGGGGGCCTGCGTGAGGCGCTAGGCCGCGAGGCGCCGATCTTCATAGACCAGGAGGGCGGGCGCGTCGCCCGGATGCGCGCGCCGCACTGGCGTGAATGGCTGCCGCCCCTGGACCAGATGGACCGGGCGGGCGCGGGCGGTCCGCGATCGATGTGGATCCGCTACAGGCTGATCGCGCACGAGCTGCGCGCCGTCGGCATCGACGGCAACTGCGCGCCGCTTGCCGACATCGCCTCGATCGCCACCCATCCGTTTCTCAGGAACCGCTGTTACGGGCGTGACGCGGCCGTGGTGGCCGAGGCGGGAAGGGCGGTCGCCGACGGCCTTCTGGCCGGCGGCGTCCTGCCGGTCCTCAAGCACATGCCGGGGCACGGCCGGTCGAGCACCGACAGCCACCAGGACCTGCCACGCGTCGAGGCGCCCCGGTCCGAGCTGGCGGCGACCGACTTCGCCGCCTTCCGGGCGCTTGCGGACCTGCCGCTCGGCATGACCGCCCACATCGTTTTCCCGTCCATCGACCTTGGCACGCCGGCGACGCAAAGCCGGGCGGCGATCCGAATGATCCGCGACGAGATCGGCTTTTCGGGTCTCCTGATGACCGACGATCTGTCGATGGAGGCGCTTTCCGGCACGCTGGCAGAGCGGACCACGGCCTCGCTGGCCGCGGGCTGCGATGTCGTCCTATACTGCAAGGGCCTGCCCGACGAAGCCGAGGAAGTGACCGCCGCCGCGGGCCGGATGACGACCGAGGCCGCGGCCCGCGCCGAGGCGGCGCTCGACCGCCGCCGGACACCCGAAAAGATTGACATCCCCGCGCTGGAAGCCGAATTAGGAGCGCTTCTGGCCGGGGATGCGAATGGCTGAGGAACAGTGGGAGAACACCGACGTCTCCGCCCGGCTCGCCGCCGAGGCGCTGATCGTCGATGTCGAGGGGTTCGAGGGTCCGCTCGACCTTCTTCTGACCCTTTCGCGCACCCAGAAGGTCGATCTGCGCCGCATTTCGATCCTTGAACTCGCCGAGCAATATCTGACCTTCGTCGAGCAGGCCCGCAAGCTCAGGATCGAGCTGGCCGCCGACTATCTGGTCATGGCGGCCTGGCTGGCGTTCCTCAAGTCGCGCCTCCTTCTGCCCCCCGATCCGGCCGAGGATGGCCCGTCGGGCGAGGAGCTGGCCGCACATCTCGCGTTCCAGCTGGAACGGCTGGAAGCGATGCGCGAGAGCGCCGCGCGGCTCATGGCGCGCGACCAGAAGGGCCGCGACTTCTTCGTGCGCGGCATACCCGAGGACGTCATGCGCGTCCGCACGGTGAAATACACGGCGACGCTACTCGACCTGATGCAGGCCTACGCTCGCATCCGTACCCGCGACGAGTTCCGCCCCTATGCGTTCGACCGGACCGATGTCTACACGATGGAGCAGGCGCTCGACCGGATGCGCGGGCTCATCGGCTATGCCGGAAGCTGGGCGGCACTCGAGACCTTCCTGCCCGAGGGCTGGGAAACCGATCCCGTCCGCCGCCGCTCGGCCACCGCGGCGACCTTTGCCGCGACGCTCGAGCTTGCCAAGCGGGGCCAGATCGAACTACGGCAGGCCGAAACCTTCGCGCCGATCCAGATCAGACGGAAAGACCAGTGACCGAGCCAGAAACCGGCGTTGACGAGAACGAGGACGAGGCCGCCGATCCGCGCGAGGCGGAGGGTGCGCCCGTGTCCGGGGACGACGATTATGATCCCGAGGCCGACGCGCCCGATCCGGAACGGCATGCGCCGGACCGTGACCCGACGCTTTTCGCCGCGCCGCCAATGGGCGAGCAGGAGAGGATGGTCGAGGCCGTCCTGTTCGCCACGGCCGAGCCGGTGACGATCGCTGAGCTGGAAAAGCGCCTGCCGCATGGCTGCGACCCGGCCGAGGCCCTCCAGCATCTGAGAAAGCGCTACGAGGGGCGGGGTGTGCGTGTCGTCAAGGTGGGCGACGCTTGGGCGATCCGCACCGCGCCCGACCTGGGCTTCCTGATGCAGAAGGAGACGGTCGAGACGCGCAAGCTTTCTCGCGCCGCCATCGAGACGCTTGCCATCGTCGCCTACCACCAGCCGGTCACCCGCGCCGAGATCGAGGAGATCCGGGGCGTGTCGGTCAGCCGCGGTACCGTCGACCAGCTGATCGAGCAGGGCTGGCTGCGGTTCGGCCGCCGCAAGCTGACGCCGGGCCGGCCGGTCACCTATGTCGTCACGCAGGAATTTCTCGATCACTTCGGCCTCGAGAACGCGCGCGACCTGCCCGGCCTAAAGGAGCTGCGCGCCGCCGGGCTTCTCGACAGCCGGCCGCCGCCGGGCACCGGTCTTCCGTCTTCGGACGACGAGGACGAGGACGACACCGACCAGTCGGAAATGTTCGAGGAGTAGGGAGATGGACCGTGCCCTTCAACAGATTCTCCGGATGGTGCTCAACCTCGGTCTGCGCTCGGGCATCGACCACCTCTCGCGCAGGGGCAAGAAACACCAGGACATGAGTGCCGAGGAGCGCAAGCAGGCGCAATCGACCCGCCGCAATCTCGGCAACGCCTCGCGCCTCGCGCGGATCCTGGGCCGGCTCGGGCGGTAGGCCGGGTGACCGGCCGTGGCCGCTGACCTCTTCCTCGTCGAGGACTGCCTCTGGATCGCCGCCGAGCCGGTGGGCCTGCCGCTCTACGATTTCGACTTCGCGCATTTCCTGGCGGTGCGTCATCCATGGGAACGGCCGGACGAGATCGAGGCCATCGCGCGGATCGGCGCTATTGCGGACTACGACGCCCGCCATACCGCCTTCCTGGACGAAGGTGTGCGCCTGATCCATGACCCGGCCACCTACCGCCGCGCCGCGCAGCTTTCCCAGTGGTATCCCGTGATTGCCGACCTCACGGCGCGGACTCGCATTTTCCCCGAGTTGCCGGCGGCGGACGAGATCGAGGCCGGGTTCGACTGGCCGGTCTTCGTCAAGGGCGACCGCCAGACCAGCCGCCACGAGGCGTCCTTCTCGATCTTCCGCTCGCGCGCGGACTACGAGGCAGGCCTCAGCGCGATGCGCGGGGATCGCATCCTTGGCTGGCAAAGCATCGCCGTGCGTGAATTTCTCGACCTGCGTCCGGCGGGCAAGGGCGCGCCGGGCAAGATTCCGCCCTCGTTCGAGTTCCGCACCTTCTGGTGGCGGGGAAGCTTCGTCGGCGCCGGACCCTACTGGCGGCCTGACAGACCTTACCGCTGGACCGATGCCGAACGGGACGCCGCGCTTGCCGTTGCGGGAGAGGCGGCCCGGCGGCTCGCCGTTCCGTTCCTCTCGGTGGACATGGCGCAGACGCGCTCGGGCCGCTGGGTCGTCATCGAGGTCAACGACGGCCAGGAGAGCGGCTATTGCAACGCCTCGCCCCTAGGCCTCTGGCAGCGGATTGTCGCGGTGGAGCGGCAGCGGCGCGGGGCCGCCTGATCCGGCTTGCCACGCGGGCTTCGGGTTTTTCCTTGGAACCCGTACCGCTCGCGTGCATTATTGCTGCAATGCAGCACAATCGAGCGGACGAGACGGGCCTGAAAGGTCAGCCATATAGATTCCGGGGCGGGGCGCATGGATAGCCTCTCCGCCGCTCTAGACTGGCTGCGCGCCTTCTTCACCTGGCTCCCGGAAGAAGTCTTCACCGCCGCGCTGATCCTTGGTGCGCTGGCGCTGGCCTGGGCGGCGCACGCGATGACCTGGCGCGTCCTGCGCCGCGTCCTGAGCGGCGAGCAGGGCCTTGTGCCGGTCATGGTGAGCCGGACGAGGCGACCGGCGCGGCTTGCGTTCCTGTTGGTCGCGGTGATGGCGGTGCTGCCGCTCTCGTCGATGCCGGCCGAGTGGCGGGACGGGCTGAGCCATGCCGCCGTCGTTCTGGTCATCGTCATCTTCGGCTGGTCGGCGATCATCTTGGTCAACTACACCTCCGACCGGCTGATGCGGCGCTACAAGCTCGACACCGACGACAACCTCCAAGCCCGCAAGTACGTCACCCAGGCGCGGGTGCTGCGCCGGACCGCCAACATCGTCCTCTTCCTCGTCACGCTGGGCGCGGTGCTTCTGACGTTCGACGGCGTGCAGAGGTACGGTGTCAGCCTCTTCGCCTCGGCGGGTGCTGCTGGCCTGGTGCTGGGCTTCGCCGCGCGGCCGGTGCTCGCCAATCTGATCGCCGGCATCCAGATCGCGCTGACCCAGCCGATCCGCATCGACGACGTGGTGATCGTCGAGGGCGAGTGGGGCTGGGTCGAGGAAATCGGCGCGACCTACGTCGTCGTCCGTATCTGGGACTGGCGGCGCATGGTGGTGCCGCTCTCCTACTTCATCGAGACTCCGTTCCAGAACTGGACCCGCGAGAGCGCCTCGATCATCGGCGAGGTGAAATGGTACGCCGACTACACGATCCCCGTCGCCGAGATGCGCGCGAAGCTGGAAGAGGTGGTGAAAGCCTCGCCGCTCTGGGACGGGCAGGTGGTGAACCTGCAGGTGACCGACGCCACCGCAGAAGTGGTCGAGATCCGCGGCCTGATGAGCGCCAAGACCTCGCCAAAGGCGTGGGACCTGCGCTGCGAGGTCCGCGAGAAGATGCTGGTGTGGTTGCGCGACACCCATCCCGAGGCGCTGCCCCGGATGCGCGGCGAGATGGCGGTGGGCCGGCGCGCCGAAAAACGGATGGCGGCCGAGTAGCCGCCACCCGTATAGGCTTGTCGAGAGGTCACGGGAATTGCGCGAAGAAGCGCAGGATTTCCTCGTTGGCGACGATGTCGCGGGTGCCGCCCTGGCGCGGCCGGGCGCGGCCGCCGGGCCAGACATGGCTGCCGCCCTCGACCGTCATCAGCCGCACGCGCGTCTGGCCTCCGCGCGACCAGTTGGTCTCGATCACCCGCATCCCGTCGCGCGCAGGGTCGATTACCCGGCTCGATTCCGAGAGCCGTCCGTTCGCCCGCCGGAAGGCGGCGATCACCTCGTCGACCGAGGCGAAGTCGGTACGCGTCAGGCTCGAGTCGCCCTGGCCGCCGTTGTAGGGGACCATCGGGTCCTCGGTCCCGTGGATGTGCAGAAGCGGCACCGGCCCCCGCACGCGGACGCGATCGACATCCATCGTGCCCGAGACGCCGGCCACGGCCTTGACGCGACCGGGCCGCGAGGCGGCGTAGGTTTCGGCCATCATCGAGCCGTTCGACATGCCGGTTAGGTAGACACGGCCGGCGTTCAGGCCGAAGCGGCGCGCGGCATCGGCGATGACGCTGTCGAGGAAGGCAAGATCGTCGACGCGCTCGCGCTGGGCATAGCCGCAGCAATAGACCGCGTCCCAGGTCAAGAGCCGCGTGCGGCCGGTGCCGGCGGGATAGATCACCGCGTAGCCTTGCGGGTTCGCCACGCGGCTCATGCCGGAATGGTTGGCGATCTGGCCCGGATTTCCGCCGCCGCCGTGCAGGACGAGGATCATCGGCGCGCCCGACGCGCGGGGCGGAAGATC
>JBNLCA010000154.1:0-4956 GCA_050303575.1 Paracoccaceae bacterium | reverse complement strand
TAAGGCCCGACCACCGCGCCGCGGCTGACATGGCAGCCCTCGAGATGGCTGAAGGCGCGGATGCGGGCGCCGGATTCCACGGTGACGCCTGGTCCGAAGACGACATGCGGCTCGATCACCGCGTCGCGGCCGACGGCGGTGCCCATGGCGAAGATCACCGTCTCCGGCGCAGGCATCGCCACGCCGTCTTCCAGCGCGGCGGTGCGGGCGCGGGCCTGGAACGTCGCCTCCGCCGACAGAAGCTCGGTGTGGGTGTTGACGCCCAGCGTCTCGGCCTCGTCGCAGGTGACGACGCCCGCCGAGAGGCCCCGCGCTCGGGCCAGCGCCGGGATGTCGGTGAGGTAGAACTCGCCCGCCGCGTTGTCGTCCTTCACCTCGGCGATCAGGCTCATCAGCGTGGCGGCGTCGGCCATCATCACGCCCGAGTTGCAAAGGCCGATTGCGCGCTCGTTCTCGGAGGCATCCTTCCATTCGACGATGCGCTGAAGCTGGTCGCCCTTCATCAGAAGCCGTCCGTAGCGGCCCGGATCGGCGGGCTCGAAACCCAGCACGACGACGTCATGTTTGGCCCGCGCCTCGGCCATCGCTTCCAGCGTCTCGCCACGGATGAAGGGCGTGTCTCCGTAGAGCACCACCGCGTCGCCCTCGAACCCGTCAAGCGCCGGCCCGGCCTGTGCCACGGCGTGCGCCGTACCTTTCTGCTCGGACTGGATCACCACCTCGGCGTTCTCGTCCCAGGCCTTCGCCGCCTTCGTCACCGCCTCCGCGCCGACGCCGGCGACCACGACCACCCGATCAGGCGAGAGCGCCCAGCCGGAGCGGATCGCATGGGCCAGCATCGGCGCGCCGCCGATCTCGTGCAGCACCTTCGGAAGATCCGAATTCATCCGGGTTCCCTGGCCTGCGGCCAGGACGATCAGGGCGGTAGGCATGGACTGCTCTTTTCTTATTCGCGGCCACCTTCTATCCCAGACCGGCTTGCCCGCAAGGGGTTCGCCGTTCAAAAGGCGTTACCTCAGGTTACACCACGGGGCGGGAATCCGCCAAAGGGAAGCGATGCGAACAGTCATCTTCGACCTCGACGGCACGCTGGCCGACACCTCGGCCGACCTGATCGCCGCCGCCAATCACTGTTTCCGTGGCCTGGGCCTGGGCGATCTTCTCGACCCCAGGGCCGACGCGCTGACCGCCTTCCATGGCGGCCGGGCGATGCTGAAGCTGGGGTTCAGCCGCGTCCCCGGCTTCGGCGAGGCCGAGATCGCGCGTCAGTACCCGGTGCTTCTGGCGGCCTATGCCGAGGGGATCGACCGCGAGACGCGGCTCTATCCCGGCGCGGTCGAAGCGGTCGAGGCGCTGCGCCGCGCGGGCTTCGCGGTCGGCATCTGCACCAACAAGCCCGGTGGCCTGTCCGAGACGCTTCTGACCCGCCTTGGCATCCGCGACCTCTTCGCCTCGCTCGTCGCAGCCGACACGCTGCCCGTCCGCAAGCCGGACCCGGCGCCTTACCTGGCGGCCGTCGAGCGGGCGGGAGGCACGGTCAGCCGGTCTTTCCTTCTGGGCGACACCGAGACCGACCTCAAGACCTCGCGCGCCGCCGGAGTACCCTCGGTTCTCGTCACGTTCGGGCCTGAGGGCAAGGGGATCGCCCGGCTGGAGCCGGATGCATTGTTGGGTCATTTCGACGAGTTGCCGGCGCTGGCTGAGCGGTTGTTGAGCTAGCCGGCCAATCGAAGTGCTGAGGGCCGCGTCGGGCCCCGGGAGGGCCTTCGGACCGGTTTTTCGGCTGGGCGCTTCATGGTGACGTTCCCTCCGACGGCTGATCGTAGTGCGGCGCTGCCGGGCGCCCTCCCGTCCCCAAGGGTCGGGCGCGGCCCGGGCCGGCCGCCGGGGCCAACCTCTTTTCTTGACTCGGTCCCCGCTGTCGACTCCCCGCCCCGCTCCACCATAGGCTGACTTGACCGACTCGGGCGAACCGGGCATTTAAATGAACAAGCGTTCAATAACGGGAGGAGCGCATGTTCACCGCCACGATGAAATTCGACCTCGGCGACGAGGTGAACGCGCTGCGCGAGATGGTGCACCGCTGGGCGCAGGACCGGGTCAAGCCGATGGCGGCCGAGATTGACCGGACGAACGCGTTCCCAGCCGACCTCTGGCGCGAAATGGGCGAGCTTGGTCTTCTCGGGATCACCGTGCCCGAGGAATATGGCGGCGCCGGCATGGGCTACCTCGCCCATGTCGTCGCGGTCGAAGAAATCGCCCGCGCCTCGGCCAGCGTCTCGCTCAGCTATGGCGCCCACTCGAACCTCTGCGTCAACCAGATCCGCCTGAACGGCAGCGAGGAGCAGAAGCAGAAGTACCTTCCCGGCCTCGTCTCGGGCGCGCATGTCGGCGCGCTCGCGATGTCCGAGGCGGGCGCCGGGTCGGATGTCGTCTCGATGAAGCTCCGCGCCGAAAAGCGGAACGACCGCTACGTGCTGAACGGCACGAAATACTGGATCACCAACGGACCGGATGCCGACACGCTTGTCGTCTACGCAAAGACCGACCCCGAGGCCGGGTCGAAAGGCATCACCGCCTTCCTGATCGAGAAGTCCATGAAAGGCTTCGCGACGTCGCCCCATTTCGACAAGCTGGGGATGCGCGGCTCGAACACGGCCGAGCTTATCTTCGACGACTGCGAGGTCCCGTTCGAGAACGTGCTGGGCGAGGAGGGCAAGGGCGTCCGCGTCCTGATGTCCGGCCTCGACTACGAGCGCGTGGTGCTCAGCGGTATCGGCACCGGCATCATGGCCGCCTGCCTTGACGAGGTCATGCCCTACCTTGCCGAGCGCAAACAGTTCGGCCAGCCCATCGGGAACTTCCAGCTGATGCAGGGCAAGATCGCCGACATGTACACCGCGATGAACTCGGCCCGCGCTTACGTCTACGAGGTCGCCAAGGCCTGCGACCGGGGCGAGGTCACCCGCGCCGACGCAGCGGCCTGCGTCCTCTACGCGTCCGAGGAAGGCATGAAGGTCGCCCACCAGGCCGTCCAGGCGATGGGCGGCGCAGGGTTCCTGGCCGACAGCGCCGTCGCCCGCATCTTCCGCGATGCCAAGCTGATGGAGATCGGCGCGGGGACGTCAGAGATCAGGCGGATGCTGATCGGGCGCGAGATGATGGGGGCGATGGGGTGAGGCCCTGGATTGCCGTCATGTGTGTTCTGGCCGCGGTCTCAGCGCAAGCAGAAAGCGGTGAAGATGAACGGGTTTTGCTCGACCGGGATCGGCAAGCGCTAAACACCTGTATCGTTGCGGCGCAATCAGTCGGCGCGGCCACCTCCTGCACACTTCTAACCGTCGAAGATTGTCAGGCGCGCATTGACGGCGAGGCCTCACATGCGAGCGCCTCAGTCTGTTTCACCCGCGAGCGGGAGATATGGCGGGACCTCTACGAGGCCGAAGTTGTCGAACTCATGCGTTGGGCAAGCGCGTTCGATGCGGATGCGGCCTCGCTCGGCGGAAGCTGGGGAACAGCGCGGGAAGATATCCTTCGGGCCGAGGCTGCCTGGACGGAGTTCCGCGAGGCCGAGTGCCAAATGGAGGTCGTTCACTACTCGACTGGCAATGCAGGCATGGTCGATCAGCCCTCCTGCGACATCCGGCTTCTGGCGGAGCGCGTCCACCTGTTGAGGTCCCTGACCCATATGAGGTTGCCGGATGCGCGATAGAGCTTCTCTTGGGTAAAGTGCGCTGCAACCATGATCCGCCCCGCCCCCTACGACACTCTCTACCGCGACTTCCGCTGGGACATCCCCGAGCGGATCAACATGGCGGTGCAGGTCTGCGATGCCTGGGCCGACGCCGAGCCGGGCCGGGTCGCCATCATCGAGGTCGGCAAGGGGCTGCGCCGCGTCACCTACGGCCAGCTGCGCGCTCAGGCGGATTTCCTCGCCCGGATCCTGAAGGTCAACGGCATAGGGCGCGGCGACCGGGTGGGTGTGCTTCGCAGCCAGGACAGCTGGTGCGCCGCAGCCCATATCGCGGTCTGGAAGCTGGGCGCTATTTCGGTGCCGCTCTTCAAGCTTTTCCAGCACGACGCACTCGCCACCCGGCTTGGGGATAGCGGGACCTGGGCCATTGTGACGGATGCCGAAGGGACCGATCTACTCGCGCCGTTCACCGATATCTTCAAGGTCGTGCCGGAGGACTGGGAAGCGCAGGCGCAGGCCCACGACGACACACACTTTCCCACCGTGACCACCGGTGCCGACGACCCCGCCGTCCTCATCTACACCTCGGGCACCACCGGCAAGCCGAAGGGTGCCCTGCACGGTCATCGGATGCTGACCGGGCATTTGCCGGGCGTCGAGATGTCCCACGACTTCCTCGGCCAGCCGGGCGACGTGATCTGGACACCGGCCGACTGGGCCTGGATCGGAGGCCTCTTCGATGTGCTGATGCCGGGCCTCGCGCTTGGCGTCCCGGTCGTCGCCGCGCGACTGCCGAAATTCACCGCCGAGGACGCGCAGCGCATCTGCCGCGAGGCCGGGGTGCGCAACGTCTTTTTCCCGCCGACTGCCCTGCGCCTTCTGAAAGCGGCGGACGCCACGATCCCGGGCCTCAGGTCGGTCGCCTCGGGCGGCGAGCCGCTGGGTGCCGAGATGCTCGACTGGGGCCGCCGCGCCTTCGGGATCGAGATCAACGAATTCTACGGCCAGACCGAATGCAACATGGTGGCCTCGTCCTGCGGCGCGCTGTTCCCGGCGCGGCCCGGCTGCATCGGAAGGCCCGTCCCGGGTTTCGAGATCGGGGTGATCGACGAGACGGGCCGCGAGGTGGACGGCGAGGGCGACGTCGCCATCCGTCAGGGCGTCGCCTCGATGATGCTGTGCTACTGGGACAACCCCGGCGCCACCGCCGAGAAGTTCCGCGGCGACTGGATGGTGACCGGCGACCGGGGGCGCTGGGAGGA
>JBNLCA010000153.1:0-5875 GCA_050303575.1 Paracoccaceae bacterium | reverse complement strand
GAAGGCCATGGGCGAGGGGCGCACGGTCATCACCATCGCGCACCGGCTCTCGACCATCGCCGACGCCGACCGGATCGTCGTCCTGGAAAACGGCGTGATCATCGAGGAGGGCCGTCACGAGGCGCTTCTGGCCAAGGGCGGGCGTTATGCGACGCTCTGGCAGCGCCAGGCGGCCGAGGAGGCGGAAGCGGCGTGACGGCCGCTGCCTCCGGCGGGCATATTTGCAAACAAGAGAAGAGCAGCTGGGGAGCAAGGGGTATATTTTAGATGTGCTCGAAACACGACGATGCCAAAGGTGCTGTGAAGGTATACGAAGTAAAATTGCCGGAACATCGTACTGGGCAGACACGCTTATTTACAACGATATTCAAGGACCGCTGCAGCAAGTGCAGACTTCCGAGCTATGTCGAAATTGAATCGCCACCAGAAGTGGAATCTTTTAGATTGAGTCAAGCAATTGGCCTTGCGTGCGGATTCTGGCTTGCGCGAAAAGCAACCGCCGAACTGCTTTGCGCTGAATTTGAAGACCAGTTTGAAATGAAAAGAATTTCTGATAATGCGTACTTTCTCATACTGAAGAATACTCTGATTCCAGACGATCCTTTCTATGAGGATGCAGGAGATTGTGATACCGCTTTTTTTAAACACAAAGAGAGAATTTGTAGCTTGTGCGGCAAGCCATACATCCTATTGTGCAAGGGATTTATTAATTTCAAAGGAGGCAACCCCATAAAACCTCGAACAATATATGAAACGAGCTTGAAGTTCGGCACGGCAGATTTGAAGTATCCATTTTATTTCTGCGATGAAGAAGCAACTTACGCTCTTAGAGCGATAAGCCGGAATTTCAGATTTGTCAGGAGCACGGTCAAGTTTTCGCTAGGTGCCGCGTGACATAAGCAAGCGTAGGGCGGGCTTTCCGCCTACCACTCACACCGTACACGCCTATCGACCTCCGGTTTTGGCGCTTGTGAGTCCCATGAGGCCGGAGTGTGTTGGACCTTGGGCCATCGCTGGGCTGCGGTTATGTCAGAGGAGGCTGACGAGCCGTTGCGCCTCGTCGGCGCAGGGGGTCAGCGCCGCGCGGTCCTCGCCGGGGAAGAAGCGGGCGCGGGTGGCGGTGGGCATGGGGGCGGGGGTCTCGATCAGCACGCGGGGGCCAGTCTTGACCGTCTCGGCCTGCCATGAGCGGGCGAGGGCGATCTGGGCGGCCTTGGTGGCGCCGTAGGAGCCGAAGAACTTCTCGCCCGCACGCGGATCGTCGAGGAAAAGCGCGGTGCCGGTGCCGGCACGCAGAAGCGGCTCGACGAACGGGATCAGGACGCCGGTCGCGCGGACGTTGATGGCGACCGACTTTTCCCAGTCGCGGACATCGACATGAGCGGCAGGCGACAGCGGCGCGGCGTGGATCGCGGCATGGACCCAGAGGCCGATCCCGCCCCAGCGATCGTGGATACCGCGGCAGAGGACGCGCATCGCGTCGTCCGTCGCGATATCCATTGGCGCGAGGGTCGCCGAGCCACCGGCGGCCTTGATCCGGTCGTCGAGTTCCTCGAGCGCGCCGACGGTGCGGGCGACAGCGACGATGTGCCAGCCGGCAGCGCCCAGGACCTCGGCCACGGCCGCGCCGAGGCCGCGCGAGGCGCCGGTAACCAGGGCAATCTTCTCATCCGTGCTCATCCGCCCCCTTTGGCACCGGGCCGGGGCGCGCGCAAGGGCGCGGACGCTTGCATTTTTTCGCTGCAGCGGCGAAAACCCGTGCAAACGTCCTTTGGGGAGACATCGCGATGCATCCGACCCTTTCCGCGGCCGCGATCGGCCATGACAGCCTTCTGAAACAAGCGCTTCTGGCGGTCGGCGGCACGATCCTGATCGCGCTTGCGGCCAAGGTCAGCGTGCCGATGTTCCCGGTGCCGATGACGCTCCAGACGCTGGCGATCCTGGTCGTCGGCCTTTCCTTCGGCGCACGGCTGGGGTTCGCGACCCTGGTTCTCTACCTCCTTGAAGGCGCGGCGGGCCTGCCGGTCTTCACGCCGACCACGGCACCCGGCCTTGCGGCGTTCGCCGGCCCGACCGCCGGCTTCCTGGCGGGCTTTGCCGTGATGGCCTGGGTGGCTGGCTACGCCTCGGACGAGGGCTGGACCCGCAATTTCCTCGGCGCGTCGGCGGCGGCGCTGGTGGCGGGTATCGTGCTCTACGTGCCGGGCCTCGCCTGGCCTGCGTTGGCCTTGGGCAAGTCGGTCCCCGAGCTTCTTTCGGGCTGGGCGCTGCCGTTCCTGGCGGGCGACGCCGTCAAGGCGGTGCTGGCGGCACTGATCGTCACTGGCGGCTGGAAGGCGCTGAACGCCCGCAAGGGCTGAGGCCCACCAGAATTCAGAGAAACGCCGTCCTTTGGGGCGGCGTTTTCCTTATTCGGCGGCCTTCAGTTCGAATCCCTTCTCGATCATGTCGGACGGCGCCACCGGGTACTCGCCCGAGAAGCAGGCGTCGCAGTAGCGCGGGGCCTTGGGGTCGCGGCCCTTGGCCTCGCCCACCGCGCGGTAGAGACCGTCGAGCGAGATGAATTTCAGCGAATCCACGCCGAGATGTGTGCGCATTTCCTCTTCGCTCATCGTGGCGGCGAGGAGCTTCTCGCGCTGCGGCGTGTCGACGCCGTAGAAGCAGGGCCAGGCAGTCGGCGGCGAGGCGATGCGGAAATGCACCTCCTTGGCACCGGCGTCGAGGATCATCTCCTTGATCTTGCGGCTGGTCGTACCGCGCACGACCGAGTCGTCGACCAGGATCACGCGCTTGCCCTGGATCAGTGCGCGGTTGACGTTGAGCTTCAGCCGGACGCCCATGTTGCGGATCTGCTCGGTCGGCTCGATGAAGGTTCGGCCGACATACTGGTTGCGGATGATCCCCATCGCGTAGGGGATGCCCGATTCCTGGCTGAAGCCGATCGCCGCCGGGGTGCCACTGTCGGGCACCGGGCAGACGAGATCGGCCTCGACCGGCGCCTCGCGGGCCAGTTCCACCCCGATCTGCCGGCGGGTCTCGTAGACCGAGCGGCCACCCTGGATCGAATCCGGGCGGCTGAAATAGACATGTTCGAAGATGCAGAAGCGCGAGGCGCGGCGCTCGAACGGGTGGAAGGACTGCATCCCGTCCTTTTCGGAGATCACCACCATCTCGCCCGGCTCGACCTCGCGCAGGAAGTCGGCGCCGATGATGTCGAGCGCACAGGTCTCGGACGCAAGCACCCAGCCCTCGCCGACCCGGCCGATCACGAGCGGGCGGACGCCAAGCGGATCGCGCACGCCGATGAGCTTGGTGCGGGTCATCGCGACGACCGAGAAAGCGCCTTCGACCCGGCGCAGCGCGTCCTTCATCCGCTCGGGGATCGAGCGTTGCAGCGAGCGGGCCATCAGGTGGATGATGCATTCGCTGTCGGAAGATGACTGGAAGATCGAGCCGCGCTCGATCAGTTCGCGCCTGAGCGCAACCGCGTTGGTGATGTTGCCATTGTGGGCGATGGCGACGCCGCCCACCGAAAACTCGCCGAAGAAGGGCTGGACGTCGCGGATCTGGGTGTTGCCCTTCGACCCGGTGGTCGAATAGCGGACGTGGCCGATGCCTATGGGGCCGGGCAGGGTTTCCATGATCGCGGCCGAGGTGAAGTTGTCGCGCACGTATCCGAAGCGGCGGGCCGAGTTGAAGCCCTGTTCGGGATCGTGGGTGACGATGCCGCCGGCCTCCTGGCCCCGATGCTGGAGCGCGTGCAGGCCGAGGGCGACGAACTGGGCCGCGTCGGACACGCCGACGACCCCGAAGACGCCACACTCCTCGCGAAGCTTGTCGTCGTCAAACGGATGGGCGGGCGGCATCTGGCGCAACCGGCTGGTCTCCGAATCCCTCGCAGCGATGCGCACGGTTTAGCGGGGATCGCGGCGGGTGTCACTGCGCGCGAACGCCATGTGCGGGCCGGTGCGCAGGATTTGATCGGAGGGGCCGTCTACAGATCGTTCAAAAGACCGCCGGAACCGTGGAAGCGGCCCGCGTCCCTCCGAGGAAGGGCGCGGGCCAGATCGTCAGTTGCCGGTCGTGCCGCCACCGGTCGTCCCGTCCGCAGGCGCGGCCGGGGCCGGCGAGGGCGGCGGTGTCAGGCGCGGCGCGGCCGAGCCGGCCTCGCACTGGGCAAGCAGGCTCTCGTAGCGCTCGGTGATCCAGGCGGGGGCGGTTTCCGGGATCTGCTCGGAAATCCGCTCCTGCAGCTGCTGGAAGATCTTGATCGACTGGCTGCCCTCGACCATCGCCACGTCGCGCGCCACAACGACCCGCTCGTAGAGCAGGAAGGCGATGGCGACGAGGATGACACCCCTCAGGACGCCGAAGAGGAAGCCAAGGCCCTGGTCTAGGCCGCCGAGCGCCGAGCGCTGCACCATCGACGAGAAGAGCGGCGTGAAGATCGACATGACCACGAGGCCCAGCGCGAAAACCGCTGCGAAGGCCGCGATCATCGAGATGGCGCAGTTGCCGGCGATGAGGTCGTTGAGGACCGGCACTTCCTTCATCAGGGGCTCGGCCTGGGGTGCGAAGATGTAGGCGACAATGGCCGCCGCGATCCAGCCGCCGATGGCCAGGACCTCGCGTACGAAGCCGCGCGAATAGGCCAGAAGTGCCGACACGATCAGCACGACCGCAACGACGGCGTCGATGATGGTGAATTCCATATGCTCGCTCCACCGGGCCTCAGCCCGCCCCGAATATGTCCCCGACGAAAGCGGTCAGGTCGGCCATCTGGCGCACCGTCATACCCGTATCCGCCCCGATCTTGCTGCGCAGCGGCGCAATTGCGCCTGTAAAACCAAGTTTTTGCGCCTCTTTCAACCTGTTTTCAGTCTGCCCGACGGGCCGTAGCGCTCCCGAAAGGCTCACTTCGCCGAATACCACAAGGTCGGCCGGTAGCGCTACATCCTCGCGCGCAGATAGCAAAGCCGCCGCCACGGCAAGATCTGCGGCCGGCTCGCTGACCCTCAGGCCGCCGGCGACGTTGAGGTAAACGTCGAGCCCAGTAAAGGGAATGCCGCAACGGGCTTCGAGGACAGCGAGGATCATGGCGAGCCGCCCGCCGTCGAGGCCCACAACCGTACGGCGAGGCTGCGACAGTGGCGAAGGCGCAACAAGCGCCTGCAACTCGGCAAGAACCGGCCGTGTGCCCTCAATCCCGGCGAAGACGACCGAGCCGGGCGACGGTTTTTCGCGCTCAGATAGAAAAAGCGCAGAAGGATTCGTGACTTGCGCGAGCCCGTCGCCGGTCATCTCGAAGACGCCGATCTCGTCGGCCGGGCCGAAGCGGTTCTTCACGGCGCGCAGGATGCGGAACTGGTGGCCGCGCTCGCCCTCGAAATAGAGGACCGTGTCGACCATGTGCTCGACCACGCGGGGGCCGGCGATCTGGCCTTCCTTGGTGACATGGCCGACCAGGACGACCGACGTGCCGCGCTTTTTGGCGAAGCTGACAAGTTCATGGACCGAGGCGCGGACCTGCGCGACCGAGCCCGGCGCACTTTCCACCGTGTCGAGCCACATGGTCTGGATCGAGTCGATGACCGCGATGTCCGGCCGCTCGGCATCGAGCGTGGTCAGGATGTCCCTGAGCGAGGTCTCGGCGGCGAGCTGCACCGGCGCATCGGCGAGGCCAAGGCGCTGCGCCCGCATCCGGACCTGGGCTGAAGCTTCCTCGCCCGAGACATAGATCGCCGAGAGGCCGGCGCGGGCGAAATGGGCAGCAGCCTGGAGGAGCAGCGTCGACTTGCCGATGCCGGGATCGCCGCCGACCAGGATGGCGGACGCCGGGACAAGGCCGCCACCCAGCACCCGGTCGAACTCGTCG
>JBNLCA010000152.1:0-7716 GCA_050303575.1 Paracoccaceae bacterium | reverse complement strand
GTGGACCATGGCAAGGCCGATGGTCTTCAGATACGGCGCGAAAAGCGCGAGGCCGGTGACGAGAAGGGCGAGGATCACGTCGCTCTCCCACAGCGCCTGCATCCCCGAGACCACCGAAATCTCGTCCAGCCCGAAGAGCGGCAAGTTGAGTCCCGCCCGCATCAGGGGCGCGAACCAGGCGACGGGGAAGAGTACCAGGAGCAGCAGGTTCGCGATCCTCAGGGTCCACTTCATCTCGAATGCCTTTCGTTATCCCCGGTCTAGATGACGACTGGCGCAGGCGATGACAAGGCGCTCACGCCTTCGGGCGGCAGGGCAGCTTTTCGCCGATCTCGCGATGGAACAGGCGCTCCGCCCAGCCCAACGCCACCTCGCCGCGGTCCTTCCAGCCGTCCGGGACGCGCCCGGCGGCCACCTCGCACAAGTTGAAACGGATGTCCGTCCGTTCGCCTTGCGACGTCCAGAACATGAACGGAGTAACGAAGAAGAGAAGTGTGAGCAGCAGTGTCACCCCGATCCGGGAGACCGGCGAGGTCATGGCGAGCTCGGGTTCGGTCCGTCTCCGTTCGGCCCAGTCGATGGCGACGGGCAGCGCGAGGGCATGGATGAAGAGCACCAGGGAGATCAGGATCGTCGGCCACGCATAGACCCACGAGAGCATGACCAGGCTGTTCTTGGCGGCTATCGGGATGGCCATGGCCGAGAAGAGATGGGCGGCGGAGATTGCCGCGACGGCATGGCTGGCGCGTGTGATGCCACCGGATCGGGCGGCCATACGGTCAAACTTGAAGACCCATGCCAGGACGGCGATCATATGTTCCAGCCACGCGGTGACCAGCATCGCGATGGAGTCCGCAAAGAGGAACAGAGGCAGGACGAATGCCGGGACCATGCTGCAAATCCTAGCGGCTGCCTCGGCCGTGGCGCAATGCGCCTTTATGCAACCCGTCCGCCATCCCGGTACCGAGCCACGACCTCGATCACCCCGACGATCCCGTCGTTGAAGGCCTCGAGGTCCTCGGCGGGTACCCACAGCTCCTCGTGCGCCCGTCCGCCTGCCTGTTGGATGGGATAGCGGGCTGCCATCTCGTCGGTGATCTCGAAGCGGGTGACGAAGCCGACATTGTCCGGCGGCGCGCCTTTCGAATTCCAGTCGCGGGCGATCTTCTCGGCATAGTCGAAGGTTGTGACCGGGTAGAAGATAGGCTGGTCCGGCAGGCGCGGCGGCCAGCGGCGCCAGCCCGTCGCCTCGACGAGGGCGAGTTCCTTGGCTCCGGTGGGGCGATAGAGGATCATCGCACTGCCTCGATCGGGCCTTCTGCCCTGCCGTGGATGAACTGGTCGACATAGGGATCGCCGCTTCCGTCCATCTCGCTCACCGGGCCGGTCCAGCGGATCTTGCCGCCATGGAGCATGGCGACCTTGTCGGCGATGGCACGGACCGAGGTCATGTCGTGGGTGATGGTCATCGCCGTCGCCCCCATCTCGACCACGATCTCGCGGATGAGCTCGTTGATGACACCGGCCATGATGGGGTCCAGTCCGGTCGTGGGCTCGTCGAAGAAGATGACCTGCGGTTCGGCGGCGATGGCACGGGCGAGGCCGACGCGTTTCTGCATGCCGCCCGAAAGCTCGGCGGGGTAGAGATCGGCGGTTTCCGGCGTCAAGCCGACGCGGCGCAGCTTCTCGATGGCGATCTCGCGCGCCTCGGCCTTGGGGCGTTTGAGCGATCCGCGCAGGAGGCGGAAGGCGACGTTCTCCCAGACCCGCATGGAATCGAACAGCGCCGCGCCCTGGAACAGCATCCCGAACTTGGCAAGGAACGCATCGCGCTCGGCTGTCCGGACGTCCTCGCCATCCAGCAGAATGATGCCCTGGTCCGGCTCGACGAGACCAAGGACGCACTTGAGCAGCACCGACTTGCCGGTGCCCGAGCCGCCGATGATCACCATGCTCTCGCCCGACGCGATCGTCAGGTCCACGCCCCGAAGGACCTGGTTCTGGCCGAAAGCCTTGTGGACGTTCTGAAGCTCGATCATGCGGTGAAGAAAAGCTCGGTGAGGATGTAGTTGGCGGCGAGGATGGCGACCGAGGCCGAAACCACTGCGGCCTTGGTGGCGCGGCCGACGCCCTGGGCGCCCCGGCCGGAGTTCATGCCGTGATAGCAGCCCATCAGCGCAACGAGAAAGCCGAAGACGGCGCCCTTCAGCAGGCCCGAGACGACATCCCAGGTCTCGAGAAAGCTGACCGTGTTCTGCAGATAGTTGGCCGAGTTGAAGTCGAGCCGGTTGACCGAGACGATCCAGCCGCCGGCGATGCCGATGGCGTCGCCGACGCCGACCAGCACCGGCACGGCGAGCGTGGCGGCAAGGAGGCGCGGCACGGTCAGGTATTTCAGCGGGTTGGTCGAAAGCGTGACGAGGGCGTCGATCTGCTCGGTCACCTTCATCGTGCCGATTTCGGCGGCGATGGACGAGGCGACGCGCGCCGCGACCATCAGGCCGCCCAGCACCGGGCCAAGCTCGCGCGCCATGCCGATGGCGACGATCGAGGGCACAACTGCCTCGGCATTGAAGCGGCTGCCGCCGGCGAAGATCTGAAGCGCCAGCGCGCCGCCGGTGAAGACCGCGGTCATGCCGACAACCGGCAATGACAGCCAGCCGATCTGCAAGAGCTGCTGGGCGAATTCCCTGGGGTAGAAGGGCGGCCGGACAAGATGGCTGACCGAGCGCGCCGCATAGACGGTAATCGCGCCGACCGACGCCAGGACGGCAAGTGTGACACGGCCGATGGCGGCGAGGGGGGCAAGCGGGCTCATGCCGCTCCGGTATAGCGGCGGGTGTAGCGGGGGCCAAGCGAGGTCAGGATCTCGTAGCTGATCGTGCCCGCCGCCTCGGCCAGGTCGGTGACGTCCTGGTAGGGTCCGAGGATATCGAGCGTATCGGGGATGGTCTCGAGGTCGGTGACGTCGACGGTAATCAGGTCCATCGATATGCGGCCGACGGCGGGGCAGGGCACGTCCCCGGCCCAGAGCCTGAGGCGGGGCTGGAGGCTGCGCGGCAGGCCGTCGGCGTAGCCGCCGGCGACGGTGGCGATCAGCGTCGGCCGTTCGGCTCGCCATGTGCAGTTATAGCCGACCGTCTCGCCCGGGCCGATCTCGCGGACCTGCACCACCGGCAGCGACAGGTCCACGGCGGCGCGGTGCCCCTCGAACCGGGCGCCGCCATAAAGCGCGATCCCCGGGCGGACGAGGTCGAAATGATAGTCGGGACCCAGGAGGACGCCGCCCGAGTTGGCGAACGAGCGGGGCACGCCCGTCCCGTCGGTCATGATGCGAAAGCGGACGAGCTCGGCCTCGTTCGTCGGGCTTTCGCCGTCCTCGGACGAGGTCAGGTGCGCCATCAGAAGCTCGGGCCCTGCGCCCAGCGCCAGGTCGCGCACTGCGGCCCATTCCTCGGCGCCCATGCCGACCCGCGCCATGCCGGTGTCGAGCTGGATGCCGAACGGATGGCCGGGCAGGGCCTCGAGATGCCGGGTCAGCTGGTCGACCGAACCCAGCATCGGCGTCAGCTGGTGGGCACGGATGCGGTCGGCGTCGCCGTCCATGTGTCCCGAGAGGATCGCGATCTCGGGGCCACGTCCCAGCGCCCGGCGGATTTCCGCCCCTTCTTCGGCGAGCGCGACGAAAAAGCGCCGCGCGCCCGCCTTGGCGAGGGCGCGCGCGACCCGTGCCGCGCCCAGCCCGTAGCCATCTGCCTTGACCACCGCGCCGGTCTGGCAGCCGCGGCCCGTCAGCGCATCGAGCGCCCGCCAATTGGCGGCGATCGCGTCGAGGTCGATGCTCAGGGTTCCCACGCTCATGACAGGCCTTTTGACAGTCGGGGGCCGAAGGTCAAGACCTGCCGGTCCAGAGCCACGGGCAGCCTAGTTCAGGATGATGTAATCGGCCTGCCACGAGAAAGGATGTGTCGGGTGGCGGCGGTTCGCCTCGTCCTCACTGTCCTGGAACCAGGCCTCGTAGCCGAGGCCGCCAAGTTCCAGCCCAACGTCTCCCAGCGTGTGCGCACCATTGGCGAACTTGAACGAAAAGCCCGAGAGGACCGCGTCACCGACATCGGACAGGCCGACAAGCGCTGCGCTGCCGCCCGCGTAGTCCCCGCCGGTCGAACTGGGAGCGGAGACCGCGTCCGAGGGGATGAGCGCGTAGTAGACGTTGGCGCGATAGGCGAACTCCGCGTCGCGGAAATCGACCGTGAGCGCGCCGACCCCGGTGGCGCTGCGCAGGACCGGACCGACGGCAAGCTGCTGGATCGCCCCGTCGGCGCCGGAACGCTCGAATTCGAAGCCGGTGAGGACGAAGGTCGCGTTCGCCGGCATCGGTCCGAGCGGTACCCGGCAGATGCCGGCGCAGCCCGAGGCGTTGACCGCGACCGGCTCGGTTCCCTCGGGCAGCGGCACAAGCCAGACGTAGCCCGAGGCCGGCTCACCACCGTCGGCGTCTGCGAACGAGAAGCTAAGCCCGTCGGCGGTCTGCCGGATTCCCATCCGGCTGACACGACGCCCCTCGTCGCTGAAGAAATGCCAGCCCTGAAGGCCATAGGCGCGGGCCGGATCGTAGCAGCCCGAGGGCTCGTCGCCCTGACCAGCCGGCACGAGGCCGGCGCCGTCGGCGCTCGACAGGAACACGCGGCAGGCATTGCCGATCGGTGCGGGGGCGCTGCAGATCGGGCCGGAACAGGACTGCGCGCTGGCCCGCCCGGCCAGATTGGTCGCCAACACGGCAGCGGCCAGCAGTGCGGCAACAGCTCCCAAACGGCCCGGCATCATTGTCCTTCCCTCGCGCGGCTCGGATCGTTCGACCTCTTGCGCGCCCCTTCAAATCATTTCGCAATGATATGACGGATTTGGCTCAGGTCAAAAGGATTGCTGAGGATTTTTCTGGCGTGAGGTTCACGGGCTACGGAATGCTCCAATCCATGCGGTTGCGCTCCCAGATCTTCTCGCCGATCAGGCAATCGTAGGCCGGGGGCGCCTCCGATTGGGCCGGGACCAGCCCCGAGGCCGCCAGGCCCGAGATTTCGAGGACCAGCTTGCGCCGCACGGCGGTTGCGAACTGGCCCCAGTCGTGGACCGGAATGACGAAGGCGCCGAGACCGCCGATGACGCAGGCCTCGTAGTAGAGGTCGAGGTCCTCCAGGTGCCATTGCGCCCCGGCGCCGTCGCGCGTCATCAAGGGCAGGCCGTTGATGGTGATGTCGCGGACCAGGACCGAGTCGCGGGCCGCGGTGACCGCCATTCCCTGGTTGTTCGGCCCGTCGCCCGAGATGTCGATCACCTTGCGCCACGACGTGTAGGGGCTGTCACGGAAGAGGTCCGCTGCGACCAGCAGCCCGTCCGAGATCGAGGTGCGCCGCATCGTCGCGGTCGCGGTGGCGGATATCATCTCGGCGAAGGCGGCTGCATCTTCGGGCGTCTCGAGGATCGTCCAGCCGGCGACCACCCGCTGCGAGCCGACCCCCGCCCATTCCATGTAGGCAATGGCGATCCGGCCGAGATAGCCGCGCTCGATGGCCGCCATGACCTCGGGGCTGGCCAGCGCCTCGGCATAGCCCCGGCGCTGGATTTCCAGCTCGCGCGGGGACATCGAGCGCGAGACGTCGACGGCGAGCACCAGCTCCATGTCGACCTCGATCCGCTCGCCCTTGTCCTGCGCGGCGGCAGGCGCGGCGAGAAGGAAGGCGAGGATGAGCCAGCGCATTGGGCAAGTCTCCGCCCGGCCGGCGGACCTGTCCAGTCACAAGCCCGCGCGTCAGAAGTCGCCGGCGCCGCCCTGCCATGCCTTGACGAGGTTCGAGAAGCGCGTGAAGCGGCCCTCGAACGCCAACTCGACCGAACCGATAGGCCCGTGGCGCTGCTTGCCGATGATCACCTCGGCCTTGCCGTGCACCTGCTCCATTTCGGCCTGCCAGGCTGCCATCTTGTCGAGCTCGTGGTCGCCCGGCTTCTCGCGTTCCTTGTAGTACTCCTCGCGGAACACGAACATCACGACGTCGGCGTCCTGCTCGATCGATCCGGATTCGCGCAGGTCGCTCAGTTGCGGCCGCTTGTCGTCGCGGTTCTCGACCTGGCGCGACAGCTGCGAGAGGGCCACGACCGGGATATCGAGTTCCTTCGCGATGGCTTTCAGACCTTGCGTGATCTCCGACACCTCGTTGACACGGCTGTCCTTGGCCGTAGCCGGGCGCACGAGTTGAAGGTAATCGACGAAAAGCGCATCCAGCCCGTGCGTCCGCTTGAGCCTGCGGGCGCGCGCAGCGAGTTGGCTGATCGGCAGGGCCGGCGTGTCGTCGATGAAGAGCGGGCAGGCCTCGAGCGTCTTCGCGGCCTCGACGAAGCGGCGGAACTCGCCCTCGGTCATGTCGCCGCGCCGGATCTGTTCCGACGGAACCTCGGACGCCTCGGAGAGGATACGGGCGGCCAGCTGTTCGGCCGACATTTCCAGGCTGAAGAACCCGACCACTCCGCCGTCGACCGCGCCTTCCGAGCCGTCCACCAGGCGGCCGCGCTTGTAGGCCTTGGCGATGTTGAACGCGATGTTGGTGGCAAGCGAGGTCTTCCCCATCGACGGTCGCCCGGCGAGGATCAGAAGGTCCGACTTGTGCAGCCCGCCAAGCTTTCGGTCGAGATCGGCAAGACCGGTCGACACCCCGGCGAGGCCGCCCTCCCGCTGGTAGGCGGCGTTCGCGACGTTCACCGCGTCGGTGACGGCCTTCAGGAACGACTGGAAGCCGGTTTCGCTGCGGCCCTGCTCGGCCAGCTTGTAGAGCCGCTGCTCGGCCTCGACGATCTGTTCGGCGGGCTCGCTTTCGACATCGACCTGTCCGGCCTGGGCCGAGATATCCCGGCCGAGCGCGATGAGCTCGCGCCGGATCGCAAGGTCATAGAGCATCTGCGCGTAATCGCGTGCCGCGAAGGAGGCGATGGCGGCGCCGGCAAGCCGCGCCAGGTACGCCGGCCCGCCCAGCGTCTTCAGTCCCTCGTCCTCCTCGAGGAACGCCTTGAGCGTCACCGGAGACGCAAGGGCGTTCTTCTGGATGCGCGCCGCCGCGACCTCCCAGATGCGCTGGTGCACCGGGTCGAAGAAATGCTCGGCGCGGATGACCTGCGCCACCCGGTCGTATAGCTCGTTGTTGGTAAGGATCGCGCCCAGAAGCTGCTGCTCGGCCTCGATATTGTGCGGCAGTGCTTCTGACTCGGGGGCCGGATCGGCCCCGCGCACCGCTCTTAGTTCTGCCATTTTGGATGGTCCCTGCACTCGTCCCGGCGCTCCGATTGCTCCCCCTTGCGGCAGAATTCAATCTGAACCGAATTGGGGATAGGGGCCGGGACTTCTCGGTGGATAACCCGGCGCTCGATGTGATCGTACCACATGTCGGATGGAAGTCCTCACGATTCGCGACATCTGGACCGGCGCGCCTACCAGACTCAATGAGTCGCCCACAGTTTCCGCACCGCAGAAACCGTCAAATAAATGTCACGAAAGTCCGCGCGCCTTGCGCCAGTCGTCTGGGCCCTTGAGAAAGGCCTCGACCTCGGTCAGCGTTTCGGTCGGGAAGGCGGCCTGTGCCTTGGCCTCGGCGAGCACGTCCCACCAGGTGGTGAGCGCATGGAGCGTCACGCCATGCTCGGCGAGCCGCTCGCGTGTTCCGGGGAAGA
>JBNLCA010000151.1:0-3345 GCA_050303575.1 Paracoccaceae bacterium | reverse complement strand
GGCGATGCAGATCGACCAGTATTTCACCTGCGTCTACGCGGTTGCCGATCTGGCGACGGGCAGGGTCTCGCTGGTGCAGGCGGGCCATCCGCATCCCCTGATCCTGCGCCGGGGCGGCGCGGTCGAGCGCGCGGGCGAGGGTGGGCTGCCGGTCGGCCTCGTCGCCGAAGCCGCCTATGAGCGTGTCGATCTCGAGCTTCGGCCGGGCGATCGGCTCCTTCTGATGTCCGACGGCCTGACCGAGGCGGCGCGCGAGGACGGAACCGAGCTTGGCGAGGACGGACTGATCCGGTTCGTCGAGCGCAACCACGCGATGCAGGGCGCCGCCTTCCTCGAGGCACTGGTATGGGACGTGCAGGACTATGTCGGCGACCGCGACATCGCCGACGACATGTCGGGCGTGCTCTACGAATATCGCGGGCCGACGCGGCGCTGACCGCGGCCCTGCTCGGTCGCAAAGACCTACGGATAGATGTCGATCACCGTGCCGTCGCGGACCATCGCGTAGATGTCCTCCATCTCGCGGTTCGAGACCGAGATGCAGCCCGCCGTCCAGTCGGGGCCGCTGCGGTCGCGGCCCGGGCGGGGGGCGCCGTGGATGAAGATGTCGCCGCCGGGCGCACGGCCCACGGCGGCGGCGTACTGACGGTCGTCGGGGTTGGGGTACGAGATGCCGACCGACAGGTGGTAATCGCTGTCCGGGTTGCGCCGGTCGATCGTGTAGCGCCCCTCGGGCGTGCGGCCGTCGCCCTCGAACTGCTTGTGGCCCTCGGGTGCGAAGCCCAGGTCGATGTCGTAGGTCTTCAGCACCGTCTCGTTGTGGAGGAGGTACATCCGCCGCTCGCCCTTCATCACCACGATCCGGGTGACTTCCGGCCCGTTGTAGTTCCGGAATTTCGAGCAGCCGGTCAGCCCGACCGCCACCACAACCGCCAGAATGACCTGGAGAAGCCCCTTACTCACCGCACTGCCTCACGCTCAGCATTATGACTGCTTTGCAAGGGATCATATCGCAAAACAAGGGGGCTGGGGAGGGGGCGCGTTCACTCTTTCGTTTCCGACACCCGCCGCTCGATCGACTCGAGCCGGCTCAGCACCTCGTCGCGCCAGGCGTCGGTGCGGGCGTCCTCCTCGGCTGTGTGCGCCTCCTGCATCGAGTTGACGATCAGGCCGACCAGAAGGTTCACCACCGCGAAGGTCGTCACCATGATGAAGGGCACGAAGAAGGCCCAGGCATAGGGATAGACCTCCATCACCGGGCGGACGATGCCCATCGACCAGCTTTCCAGCGTCATGATCTGGAACAGCGAGTAGGCCGAAAGGCCGAGATCGCCGAACCAATCGGGAAACCGGTCGCCGAAGAGCTTGGTCGCCATGACGGCGCCGATGTAGAAGACAAGGCCCATCAGCAGGAACACCGAGCCCATGCCGGGCAGGGCGGTGATGAACCCCTCGACCACGCGCCTCAGCCGCGGCAGCGCCGAGATCAGGCGCAGGACCCTGAGGATCCTGAGCGCGCGCAGCACCGACAGCGTCTGCGCCCCCGGCACCAGCGAGATGCCGACGATCAGGAAGTCGAAGACGTTCCAGCCCGAGCGGAAGAAGGCAAGGCGCTGGGCGTAGAGCTTGCCGCCCAGTTCGACGACGAAGATCGCGAGGCAGGCAAGGTCGAGCCCGGCGACAAGCGGTCCGAACCGCTCCATCACAGCGCTCGAGGTCTCAAGCCCGAGAAGGATCGAGTTGAAAAGGATGACGGCGAGGATCGTGTTCCGTACCGAGGCCCGTTCGAAAAACGCGCCCACGCGTTCCCGTGTCGTCATGCTGCGCTCCGCTGTTCCCTACCTGCGGATATCGTGATTCCGGAACGCGGCTGCAAGCTCGACATGCGGGCTCCAGCGGAACTGGTCGACAACGATGAGGTCCGTCAGGTGGTAACCGTTCCGGATCAGCATCTTGGCGTCACGAGCGAAGGTGACCGGATTGCACGAGACATGGGCGATGATTGGAACTTTGGAACTGGCCAGCTCGGCGATCTGCGCCTCGGCACCGGCGCGAGGCGGATCGAGGATAACGGCGTCGAAGCGGGCGAGTTCGTCGGGCAGGAGCGGGCGGCGGAAGAGGTCGCGGGTCTCGGTCGTCACGCGGTGCAGCCCCTCGGCGCCGCGCCAGGCCTTGTCGAGCGCCGCGGTCATCGCCGCGTCGCCCTCGACCGCGTGGACCTCGGCGCGGCGGGCCAGCGGCAGGGCGAAGGTGCCGCACCCGGCGAAGAGGTCGAGGACGCGGCTTGCGCCGGAAACAGTGTCTAATACGGCCGATGTAAGCGCACCCTGACCTGCGGTTGTGGCCTGGAGGAAGGCACCTGGCGGCAGCTCAACCCTGATGCCGCCGAACCGGACGACGGGCGGGGCGCGCAGGGCGACGGTCTCGCCGTCCCAGGTCAGGCGCGAGAAGCCATGCGACTCGGCGAGGCCCGCGAGCGCCTGCCGCAGGGCCAGGTCGAATGGCTTGCCACCAGTCACGGCGACGTCCGGCCCGCCCTCGGTCTCGGTTACGGTCAGGGACAGTTCGGCAGACCGTGACCCGCCGGTCGATGTCAGCGCCTCGAGCGCCGGAAGGGCAGCGGTCAGGGCCGGCGTTACGAGCAGACAGCCGGGCACTGCGACCAGCGTCCCCGAGGCCCGGCCGTGAAACCCGACGACGGCACCCTTCTTGGTGCGCCGGCCGGAAAATGTGGCCCGGCGTCGCGACTTGGGCGGCGACGTCAAGATATTGGCTTTCGGCGGCTCGATGCCTTGGCCGGCCAGCGCCGAGCGGACGACCTCGACCTTCCAGTCGGCCACGAAGTCCTCGCGGGCGTGCATCAGCGAGCAGCCGCCACACGCCTTGTAGTGCGGACAGGCCGCCTTGACCCGCAACACGGACGGCTCGACAATCCGGAACGTTTCCAGACGGTTGCCGTCCGTTTCTCCCTCGACCACCTCGCCCGGCAAGGCGCCCGGAACGAAGATGCCGCCCGCCACCCCGTCGCCGTGATGGCCCAGACGCTCGATCGTCAGCCTCACTCGGCCGCCTCGGCGCTGATGAACCCGCCCGACTGCCGCTCCCAGTAGCGGCGGTAAAGCCCGCCCGCTGCCAGAAGTTCGGCATGGGTGCCGCGCTCGACGATGCGGCCCTCGTCCAGCACCACGATCCGGTCCATTTCGCTCAGCGTGGAAAGCCGGTGCGCGATGGCAAGGACCGTCTTGCCCTCCATCACCCGGTGCAAAGCCGTCTGGATCGAGGCCTCGACCTCGGAATCCAGCGCCGATGTCGCCTCGTCCAGCACCAGGATCGGCGCGTCCTTCA
>JBNLCA010000150.1:0-3507 GCA_050303575.1 Paracoccaceae bacterium | reverse complement strand
TGTTGGCCCGCCAGTCAATAAACGCCATAGTGCTGCCAGAGGCGGAGCGAATCCGCCCGTATCGGTTATCCAGGGAGGACCCCATGAAGACATCGTATCTCTGCGCCCTTGCGACGGGCGCGGTTCTGAGCCTGTCGCTTCCGGCGGCGGCGACCGAATGTATCGCGCCGGCGAACCCCGGCGGCGGCTGGGACTTCACCTGCCGGCAGATCGGCAAGATCCTTTATGACCTGAACCTGGTCGACGCGCCGGTGCAGGTGACCAACATGGCGGGCGCCGGCGGCGGCCTGGCCTTCTCGACCGTGGTGAACGAGCGCAACGACGACGCCGACCTGATCGTCGCGGCGTCGTCGGCGACGACCACGCGTCTGGCGCAGAACGCCTTCGGCGGCGCGACGGCGGACCAGGTGCGCTTCGTCGGCGCGATCGGCGCCGATCCCGGCGTGATCGTGGTGGCGGCCGACAGCCCGTTCCAGAATCTCGACGACATGGTCGCGGCGATCAAGGCCGACCCCGGTTCGGTCGCCTTCGCGGGCGGCTCGGCCGTCGGCGGCTTCGACCACATGAAGCCCTTGCAGATCCTGCTCGCCGCGGGCTTCACCGACATCACCAAGATCAAGTACATCGCCGTCGACGGCGGCGCGGACGCGATCACCCAGACGGTGGGCGGCTTCACCCAGGCGATGACCGGCGACATGTCGGAGATCGTCGGCTTCATCCAGTCGGGCGAGGTGCGGGCGCTGGCCGTCCTGACCGAGGAGCGGGTGCCGGGCTTCGAGGATATCCCGACCGCCAAGGAGCAGGGCTACGACGTCGTCGCGGTGAACTGGCGCGGGCTTTACGTGCCCGGCGGCATCTCGGACGAGGCGTTCAACGCCTGGGCCGAGAAGCTTCAGGCGGTGGCCGACAGCGACGAATGGAAGCAGACGATGGCCGAGAACGGGCTTGCCCCCTTCACCAAGGTCGGCGGCGACTTCCAGTCGTGGATCGACGGCGTCATCGCCCAGACCGAGGACCTGAGCCGTCAGATCGGCGTGATCCAGTAGGATGGCACGCCCTTCGGATCGTATCTTCGGTCTGATCGTCATCTGTGTGGCGCTCGCGTATATCGCGGGCGCCCTGCAGATTCAGACCAGCTTCCTTTCCGACCCGGTCGGGTCGAAGACCTTCCCGATCATCGTGGCCTCGGTCGCCGCCCTGTGCGGGCTGGTGATGATTATCCGGCCCGATGCCGAACCGGGCTGGCCTGCGCCGGGAACCGTGGTCTCGATCCTGATCTGCATCGTTCTTCTGGTCGGCTATGCCTACGCGCTGAAGCCGCTGGGATTCATCATCCCGACGATGGTCGTGTCGGCGGCGCTGGCCTACCAGATCACGCCGAAGCCGGTTGCGGCCGTGCTGACCGGGGTCGGGCTGTCGCTGGGGCTTTTCGTGATGTTCAAGTTCGTTCTGGACCTCGGCCTTGTCGGCCTGCCGCGCGGCTGGATGGGCTGAGCCATGGATATCCTGTCAAACCTTTCGATGGGCTTCGGTATCGCGCTGAGCCCCTATACGCTGATGCTGGCGGTGCTGGGCTGCTTCATCGGTACGATCGTCGGAGCGCTGCCGGGCCTCGGGCCCGCCAACGGCGTTGCGATCATGATCCCCCTGACCTTCTCGATGGGGCTCGAGGCGGTGCCGGCCCTGGTGCTGCTCACCTCGATCTACTACGGGGCGATGTATGGCGGGCGGATCTCGTCGATCCTTCTGAACATTCCCGGGGACGAGCCGGCCCTGATGACCACGCTCGACGGTTACCCGATGGCCAAGGCCGGGCGGGCCGGCGACGCGCTCGTCATCTCGGGCTTCGCCTCGTTCGTGGGCGCGTTCCTTGCCACCATCGGGCTGATGCTGATGGCGCCGCTTCTGAGCCGGATCGCCTACCAGTTCGGGCCGGCGGAATATTTTGCTCTCTACCTCCTGGCCTTCTGTACGCTGGGCGGGATCGCCTCGAACAACCAGGCGAAGGCCGCGCTGGCCTCGTGCCTCGGGCTCATGATCGCGATGATCGGGCTTGATCCGAACTCCGGGATGCCGCGCCTGACGGGGGGCAACCTGCATCTTTACGACGGGATCGACTTCCTGGTCGCCATCGTCGGCCTCTTCGCGGTGAGCGAGATCTTCTTCTTCATCGAAAGCCACGGCAAGGGCAGCGCGGTGGGCGTGACGCTCGGCAAGGTGACGGTTCCCTGGGCCGAGATCTGGGCGACGCGCTGGACCATGCTGCGCTCGTCGGTCGTCGGTTTCTTCGCGGGGGTCCTGCCGGGCGCGGGGGCGAGCCTCGGGTCCTTCATGACCTACATGATGGAAAAATCCATCGCGGGCGAGAAGGGCGGCTTCGGCACCGGCGTGCCGAAGGGCGTTGCTGCGCCCGAGGCCGGGAACAATGCCGCGGCGGGCGGCGCGCTGGTGCCGATGCTGACCCTGGGCGTGCCGGGATCGGGGACGACGGCGGTTCTGCTCGCCGTGCTGGTCACGCTGAACATCACGCCCGGCCCGACGCTCTTTACCGACCGGCCCGACGTGGTGTGGGGCCTTATCGCATCGCTTCTGATCGCGAACTTCGTGCTTCTGGCGATGAACGTGCCGATGGTGAAGGTCTTCGTGAAGGTCCTGATGGTTCCGCCGGCGATCCTGCTGCCGGGGGTCACGATGATCTCGTTCGTCGGGATCTATTCGCTGACGGGAAGCTACTTCGATCTGCTGCTGGTCGCCGCGTTCGGCGTGCTGGGCTACGTGCTGAGGAAGCTCGATATCCCGACCGTTCCGGTGATCCTGGGTATCCTTCTCGGCCGCCCGATGGAGCGCAAGCTGCGTGACGCGATGACGCTGTCGGACGGGGACTGGACGTTCCTCTTCTCGTCCTGGATCGCGATCGTGCTCTGGATCGCCGCGATCGCCGGGTTCCTGTTGCCGTTCCTGCTGCGCGGCCGGATGAGGAAGCCCGAACAGGCCGTGACCGACTGATGCCGACGCGGGTGCTGATCCCGACCGGGGCGCTGGGCCTCGGCTTTGACGAGGGGGCATTGAAGGTGGGGCTGGCCACCGGGCCGGACATCATCGCGGTCGATGGCGGCTCGACGGACAGCGGGCCGGCATATCTGGGGACCGGCACATCGAAATACTCGCGCGCGGCGACACGGGCGCAATGGAAGCGCCTGATGGAGGCGCGGGCCGAGGCGGGGGTGCCGCTGGCCGTCGGCACGGCGGGCACCTGCGGGACCGATGCGACGGTCGACTGGATGGCGGCGATCACATCCGAGATCGCGGTCGAGCTGGGCCAGAAGGTGGGGGTTGCACGGCTCTATTCCAGCCAGACTGCCGGGCGGGTCGCGGCGGCGATGGGAGAGGGCCGGGTGCGGCCGCTGGACCCGGCGCCGGAATTGGCGGCCGGAGACATGGGCGGGATGACCAACATCGTCGCGTTGGCCGGGGCCGAGCAGATCGGCGCGGCGCTGGCGACCGGGG
>JBNLCA010000149.1:0-2657 GCA_050303575.1 Paracoccaceae bacterium | reverse complement strand
CTATGGGGACCGCGTCATGGTGGATTTCTGCATGCGCTACGGCAATCCCTCGACCCAGTCCAGGGTGCGCCGGATGGTCGAGGCGGGCTGCTCGAAGATCCTCTTCTTCCCGCTCTATCCGCAATATGCCGGCGCCACGACCGCCACCGCCAACGACCAGTTCTTCCGCGCCCTGATGGAGGAGACATGGCAGCCTGCGGCCCGCACCGTGCCGGCCTATTTCGACCACCCGTCCTATATCGAGGCCCTCGCCGGCTCGATCCGCCGCGCGTACGACGCGCTCGAGACGAAGCCCGACCTTCTGGTCGCGTCGTATCACGGGATGCCGGTGCGCTATCTCACCCAGGGCGATCCCTACCACTGCCAGTGCCAGAAGACGACGCGCATTGTCCGCGAGCGACTGGGCTGGGACGCGGGCTCGATCGTCACCACATTCCAGTCGCGCTTCGGAAACGAGGTCTGGCTGCAGCCCTACACGGTCGAGGAAGTCGCCCGCCTGGCGAAGGCCGGCAAGAAACGCATCGCCGTCGTGGCGCCCGCCTTCTCGTCCGACTGCATCGAGACGCTGGAGGAGATCAAGGGCGAGATCCGCGAAAGCTTCGAGCACGCCGGCGGCGAGGAATTCACCTACATCCCCTGCCTCAACGACGACGACGCGCATATCCGCGTGCTGGCCGAGGTGGTGGGCGAGAACCTGAAAGGGTGGGTTTAGGGTCTCTCGCGGCCCTCACGGGCCTCGTATAGCTTGCGTTCCATTGAGCCGATGGCGCCACGTTTGAGAAGGAACTCTTCAAGAATCGCCATCACCGTTTCACGCTCGCTCTCGTCGGCCTCCAGTATCTGTTGTAGCGCGATGCCGATCAGACTGTCTGCTTCGAACAGAAACGCACCTGCGCAAGGGGCTTGAAGGATGGTATAGGTGTCCGGTTCCGGCGCCGGGAGAATTGTGGCACTTGGTGCGCGCAGTGGAAGCATCGGAGAGGACGGGCTCCGAAGAGCGATAAGGTGTCCTCTCAGGTTTCGCGGCAGGTTTTCTGGTTCTGCGAAGGTCGAGTTGTCCCACGTTATTGTCAGGGATCCATTGTCCGAAAGGTCGGCGTCCAACTCTCCATAGACGACATCGCGAACGATCACTTTGATCCGTGCGTAGTTGGGGAGCGGTCCTACATCACCGACATCCACGATCTCATAGTCGAGGATGATCCCGAGAATTACGGCGTCGGCCGCGAATATATCGCGCAGGTCCATTCGCGCGGCAACGACACACGCGGACGAAAGGTGCGGAACCGCAATGGCCAAGACGGCACAAATGCACATTCGAAAAATGGACTTCATCGAATACCTCTGGGTCAACCATACGCGCCGTTGAACGACTGGCTCTCTTGAACTTGTTCTCGGCGAACGTCGCGGTCAATCAAGAACATGTCGACCAGGATCCCGAGATGTGATCCGCTATCGCCAGTCCCGTCACCTAGGAGACCGCCATGACCGCATGGATGACAGCCTGGCAGTTCTGGGCCGCGCTCGCCGCCGTCTTCGCCGCGCTGACCGCCATCTTCGCCAAGGCCGGCGTCGACGAGGTCAGCTCGGATGTCGCCACCTTCTTCCGGACGATAGTTGTCGTTGTTGTTCTCGGCGCTCTCCTCGCCCTCACCAAGCAGCTCCGCGGCCTTGGCGACATCTCGGGACGCGGCGCGATGTTCCTCGTCCTCTCCGGCCTTGCCACCGGGGCGTCGTGGCTGTGCTACTTCCGCGCGCTCAAGCTCGGCACCGCATCGCAGGTCGCCCCGGTCGACAAGATGAGCGTCGTCCTTGTAGCCATCTTCGGCGCGCTGTTCCTGGGCGAGCAGCTCTCGGCTCAGGGCTGGCTCGGCGTCGGCCTCGTGGCCTCGGGCGCGCTTCTGATCGCGCTGAGCTAGGGCGCCTCGCGCCCGCCCTCCTCGCGGAGCTGGCGACGCAGGATCGGGGCGAGGTGGTCAATGAAGCGGCGTACCTTGGTGGTGACCAGTCGGCTGGACGGATAGACCGAGTAGATGCCGCTTTCCGGCAGGTTCCAGTCCTCCAGGACCTGCACCAGCCTGCCCGAGGCCAGCTCTTCGGCCACGGCCCAACGCGGGATCGCGGCCAGTCCTATCCCGGCGACCGCCGCCGCGCGAAGCGAGGCGGTGCTGTTGCACAGAAGGACCGGGACAAGCGGCACACGCAGCTCGCCCTCGGGCCCGGAGAACGGCCACTCGCGGGACCAGAATATCGCGGTGAAGCCGAGATGCGGCATCGTGCAGACATCGTCGGGATGCCTCGGCACGCCGTGCCGGCCAAGATAAGCCGGCGATCCGCAGATCAGGATGCGCGAGGTGGCAAGGCGGCGCACGATCATCGCGCCTTCGGGCTCGCGCACGATGCGGATCGAAACGTCCAGCCGCTCGGCCACCAGGTTCACGAGCCGCATGTCCTCGACGATCTCGGCGGTGACCTTGGGATGCTCGGCTAGGAAGCTCGCCAGCGCCGGGGCGACGTAGCGGTCGGCGAAACCTTCCGGCGCGCCGATGCGCAGGTGGCCGACCGGCTCGTCCTGCCGCGCCATGACTTCGCTGACACCGGCCTGCGCCTCGTCCAGCGCCCTCCGGCAGCGTTCGTAGAAGATGCGTCCTGCCTCG
>JBNLCA010000148.1:0-4854 GCA_050303575.1 Paracoccaceae bacterium | reverse complement strand
ATCCTCGTCACCTTCGTCTTCCCCATCGGCCAGATGCTGTTCCGGTCGGTCCACAACGACACGATGTCGGCGAACATGCCGAACCTGACCGCCTGGTTCGCCGAGAACCCCGCCGGCACGGAGCCGGGCGAAGAGGCCTATGCCGCGCTTGCCGCCGACCTCAAGCTGATGAAGGAAAGCCGCACCGCCGGCGCCGTCGGCACGCGGATCAACTATGACCTGCCGGGCGCGCGGTCGCTCTTCACCTCGACGGCGCGCGGCGCCGACAAGTTCGAGCCGCCCTACAAGGAAGCCGTCCTCGACGCCAAGCCGGAGTGGGAAGACCAGCAGCTCTGGCAGGTCCTGCGCGCGGCCTCGTCGCCCTACACGGTCAACTTCTATCTCGCCGCGCTCGACCTTACGCGCGACGACCAGGGTGACATCGTCGCGGTGTCCGAGGAGCGGCAGGTCTACCGCCAGCTCTTCGTGCGCACCTTCCTGATGTCGGCGCTGATCACCTTCCTGACCCTGCTCCTGGGCTTTCCGGTCGCGCATCTTCTGGCGGTGCTGCCGCTGAGATACTCGAACCTTCTGATGATCTTCGTCCTCTTGCCGTTCTGGACCTCGCTTCTGGTCCGAACCACGTCGTGGATCGTGCTTTTGCAACAGCAGGGGGTGATCAACTCGATGCTGGTCGCGCTGGGGATCATCGACGATAGCGGACGGCTGAGCATGATCTACAACCAGGCCGGCACGATCATCGCGATGACGCATATCCTGCTGCCCTTCATGGTGCTGCCGCTCTACTCGGTGATGCGGCCGATCCCGCCATCCTACGTGCGCGCGGCGCGGTCGCTGGGCGCGACCTCGTGGAAGGCGTTCCGGTCGGTCTATTTCCCGCTGACGATCCCCGGGATCGCGGCCGGCGGCCTGCTCGTCTTCATCCTGGCGGTCGGCTACTACATCACCCCCGCGCTCGTCGGCGGCGCCTCCGGCCAGCTGATCTCGAACCTGATCGCCTATCACATGACGGACTCGCTCAACTGGTCGCTCGGCGCGGCCCTCGCCGCCATTCTCCTCGGCTCGGTCCTGCTGCTCTACTGGCTCTACGACCGGCTGATCGGCATCGACAACCTCAAGCTGGGATAGCGCCATGGCCCTTCCGACCTATGCCGACCCGCTCGAGACGATCTGGTACTATACCTACCGGGTGATCTGCGGCCTGATCTTCCTATTCCTGATCGCGCCGATCCTTGTCGTCATCCCGCTCAGCTTCAACGCCGAGCCCTATTTCACCTTCACCGAGAAGATGCTGTCCTTCGATCCCGAGGGCTATTCGCTCAGGTGGTACGACCTTCTGCTGACCTTCCAGAACATCGACCCGGACGTGCCGCGCACCGCGGAATGGTGGGGCCAGGTCTGGCGCGAGGCGGTCTGGGTGCAGGTCGCCAAGCATTCGCTGATCATCGGCTTCTTCTCGACCATCGTCGCCACTGCGCTTGGCACTCTTGCCGCGCTGGGGCTGAGCCGGCCCGAGATGCCCTATCGTCGCGCGATCATGGCGATCCTGATCTCGCCGATGATCGTGCCGATCATCATCACCGCGACGGGCCTTCTGTTCTTCTACTCGATGACCGGGCTGGCCGGGACCTACGTCGGCATCGTGCTGGCCCACGCCACGCTGGGCATTCCCTTCGTGATCATCACCGTCACCGCGACGCTGATCGGTTTCGATCATTCGCTCAGCCGCGCGGCGGCGTCCCTGGGCGCCGATCCGACGACGACATTCTTCAAGGTCATCATGCCGCTGATCCTGCCGGGCGTGATCTCGGGCGCGCTTTTTGCCTTCGTCACCTCGTTCGACGAGGTGGTGGTGGTGCTTTTCGTCGCCGGCTTCGACCAGCAGACCATCCCGCGCCAGATGTGGAACGGCATCCGCGAGGCGATCAGCCCGGCGATCCTGTCCGTGGCGACGATCCTGGTCATCGTCTCGATCGCGCTTCTGACCACGGTCGAGCTCCTGCGCCGGCGCTCCGAGCGGCTGCGGGGAATGTCGCCGGGCTGAGGCTGTTCCGAGACGCTTGTTTTGCGGGCAATCTGCGCGCTATAGTTGCTTTAGAAACTTTCCGCTCGCCTCCGACGAATTGGCTTCACCCTATGGCCATAATATCGCCGCAGCGAACGGTATGACGGCGGTTGAAGCTGATAACGAGGACCCTCCGGTGCGCATGATTCCCAGCCTTCTGGCCGCAATGGCCGTTTCCCTTGCCCTGCCCAACGCGGCGGAAGCCGACCAGGGGGTCGGGCCGGACCGGGTGATCTTCGCCCAGGTTGCGGCCCTGGAAGGCCCTGCGGCCGACCTCGGCCTCAGGATGCGGACCGGCATCGAGGCAGCCTTCGCCATCGAGAATGCCAGCGGCGGTATCTTCGGGCGCAAGCTCTATCTCGACGCGTTCGACGACCACTACGAGCCCGACATGTCGATCGAGCAGGTGAATGCCGTCATCGCCAAGGACGACTACATCGCGATCATCGGGCCGGTCGGCACGCCGACGACGCTGGTCACCCAGCCGCTCGCCACCGCGGCGCGGATGCCGTTCATCGGACCCTTCACCGGGGCGGGCTTCCTGCGCAACGCCGAGCTGGGCAACGTCTTCAACTTCCGTGCGTCCTACGATGCCGAGACCGAGGAGTGGATCCGCTACCTCGCCGACGTGAAGGGCATCACCAACATCGCCATTCTCTACCAGAACGACGGTTTCGGGCAGGTCGGCCTGTCCGGCGTGCAGAAGGCGATGGAGCGGCGCGGCCTGACGCTGTCGGCCGAGGCGACGTACGAGCGGAACACCGTCGAGGTGGCCGAGGCGCTGGCGACGATCAGCGCGGCGAAGCCGGACGCGGTCGTCATGGTCGGCGCCTACGCCCCGATCTCGACCTTCATCAAGGACGCGCGCGCGGGCGGCTTCGACCCGACCTTCGTGACCATCTCGTTCGTCGGCTCGATGTCGCTCCTGCGCGATCTCGACGGGCAGGGCGAGGGCGTGATCGTCAGCCAGGTGGTGCCGTTCCCGCTGAACGGGGCGATCCCGGTGGTGGCCGAGTACCAGCAGGCGCTCTTTTCTTCGGGCAAGGCGAACGAGCTCGACTTCGTGTCACTGGAAGGGTTCCTCGTCGGCAAGATGGCGATCGAGGCGCTGAAGTCGGCCGGACCTGACCTGACGCGCGAAGGCTATCTCGCGGCCCTGAACGGGATGCGGACGGTCAACCTGGGCGGCATCGTCCTGGACTTCGGCGAGGGCGACAACCAGGGCTCGGACGAGGTGCACCTGACACGGATCTCCGAGCTGGGAAGCTTCGAGGATATCGAGGAAGGCGCGAGCAACTAGGCCAGAGCCTATCTGCCAAATGGCGGCCTCGGAAGATTATCCGGGGCTCGCCGGGTGCCGACCGTTTCCACGGCTGACCGGTCGGTCAATCCGGCGCATGGACCGGGCCGGCGCTACGGCAGGATCGCCAGCCAGACCCAGATCGTGACGATCGACATCGCCGTCGCCAGCAGAACCGCGGTGGCGGCGACGCGCTTGGCGACACCGTACATGCTGGCAAACAGGTAGGCGTTCACGCCGGGCGCCATCGAGGCGGTGAGCACGGCCGAGCGGAACTGTTCGGTCGTCAGCCCGGCGGCGCGGCCGAGGCCCCAGGTGACGACCGGATGCAGGACCAGCGAGATCGCCGCCATGAAGGCAACGGTCCTGAGATCGCCCTCGGGCCGGTAGTGAAAGAGGATGCCGCCGAGCCCGAAAAGCGCGGCCGGCAGCGCCGCCCGGATCATCAGGTCGAGCGCATCGGTCAGCACGCCGGGCAGCGGCAGGCCGGTCAGGTTGACGAAGAAGCCCAGCGCGATGCCGATGACCAGCGCGTTCGAGGCGAGCGACTTCAGGATATTGAGAAGCGTCCGCCCGATGCCGGCGCCACGGCCGCGCACCGCCTCCATCGTGCCGATGCCGACGAGGTAGCACAGGGGCGCATGGATCGCGACGATCGCATAGTTCGCCGCCAGCGCGTCGGTGCCGTACGCGCGCTCGGTGATCGGCAGGCCGAGGAGCAGCGAGTTCGAGAAGAGGCAGCAGAAGCCGATGGCGACGCTGTCCTCCCACGGCCGGCCGAACAGCAGCCGCGCACCGAACAGGCCCGCCGCGAAACCGGCGAGCGCGCCGCCATAGTAGCTTCCCAGAAGTGCCAGATCGAACTCCTGCCCGAGGTCCAGCGTCGAGATGGCGCGAAAGAGCAGGCAGGGGATGGCGAAGCCCTGCGCGAACTTCATCAGCCCCTCGATCCCCTCGTCCGAGATCAGCCTGCGCCATGCGGCTGCATAGCCGAAGCCGAGAACAAGGAAGACCGGAAGGATGACGTCGAGAAGCGCGGTCACACGTCGTACTCGATCACCATCCCGTCGAAGGCCGGGGTGATGTGATCGGGCGTCTCGGCGGCAAGGGTGGCGTAGTCGAGGTCGAGATGCATGTTGGTGATGACCGCGCGCTTGGGCGCCACGCGGTAGATCCAGTCGATCGTCTGGGCAAGGTGCGAATGGGTCGGGTGCGGCGTCCGGCGCAGCGCGTCGACGATCCAGCAGTCGAGGCCTTCGAGCGTGGGCCAGACGTCGTCGGGAATGGTCGCGACGTCGGGCAGGTAGGCGACGCCGCCGATGCGGAACCCGAGCGCGTCGATCGAGCCGTGGTTGACCTTGAACGGCGTGAAGGTCAGCGGTCCGCCGGCCCCGTCGAGCGAGAACGGCCCGCGGATCGTGTGCATGTCGAGGATCGGCGGATAGGGGCTGTCCTCGGGCTGGACGAAGGCATAGCCGAAGCGGTCGAA
>JBNLCA010000147.1:0-1804 GCA_050303575.1 Paracoccaceae bacterium | reverse complement strand
GCGGCGCACGCCGGACTGATGGCGAAGCTCCTCTCCGGCGGCAATCCGCAGATTGCGAAGGGCGAGGGCGACGTTCCCGTGAAGGCCTACATCGACGCGGTGCCGGGCTGGAAGCAGGCGATCGTGCGCGAGGCCGACCGGATCGTCACCGAGGCGGTGCCCGAGGTGAAGAAGGCGGTGAAGTGGAACTCGCCGTTTTACGGGCTGGACGGAAAGACTTGGTTCCTGTCCATGCACTGCTTCACCAGCTTCGTGAGGGTCACATTCTTCCGCGGCACGTCGCTGGAACCGACGCCGCCGGGCGCGTCGAAGGTCGAGAACGTGCGCTACCTCGATATCCGTGAAGGTGCGCTCGATGCCGAACAGCTGACCGACTGGGTCAGGCAGGCCAGCCGGCTGCCGGGCGAGAAGATGTGAGGCCTAGAGGTCCTCGACCGTCACCACACCCTGCAGGCTTTTCAGCGCGCCCTTGATCTGCGGATTGACCGGCAGCCCCTCGCCCACCGTCACCTCGACCTCGCCCGGCAGGTCGGGTGCCATCAGGCAGAGCGTGACCGCCCCGCGCGAGCGCGCCGAGACTTCCTTCTTCGCCCGTTCAAGCAGCGACGCCACGGCGGCCACCGCCTCCGCCCGGTCCACGAAGACCCGCAGACCGCCGCCGCCGGCATCGGCGGTGATGGTATCGACGGGCTGGACGCCCCGGCAGAGAAGGCGCAGCTGTTCACCCTCGGCCGTCGCCTCGACCTGGACGACCACGTTCATCCCCGGCTCGAGCATGTCGCGCGCGGCGTCGAGCACGTCCGAGAACAGCATCGCCTCGAAGAGGCCCGTGGGATCCGAGAGACCGACGAAGCCGTAGCGGTTGCCCTTGGCGTTCTTGCGCTGCTGGAGATACGAGACGGTTCCGGCGATGCGGGCGACAGAGGCCTGGCGCTCGGCCATCTTCTGGACCTCGGCGAAGGTGTGGATGCCCTTGCGCTTCAGCGCGCCCATGTAATCGTCGAGCGGGTGACCGGAAAGGTAGAAGCCGACCGCCTTGTGTTCCTCGGCGAGGCGCTCGCCCGGTAGCCAGTCTTCCACGGGATGGATACGCGGCTCGGGCAGGTCGTCGCCGGCCTCGCCGAAAAGCGAGACCTGGTTCGAGGCGCGGCCCTCGTGGATCGCGGCCGAATAGGCGACCAGCGGATCGAGAGATTCCAGCACCCGGCGGCGGTTCTGGTCGAGTTCGTCGAATGCCCCGGCCCGCGCCAGCATCTCCAACGGCCGCTTGCCGACGCGCTTGAGATCGACCCGGCGCGCAAAATCGAACACGGTGACAAAGGTCCTTTCGCCTCGCGCCTCGGTGATCAACCGCATCGCCTCGGTGCCGACATTCTTGAGCGCGCCGAGGGCATAGACGATCTCGCCACCCTTGACGCTGAAGGTGGCTTCCGAGCGGTTCACGTTCGGCGGCACAATGGCGATGCCGAGGCCCCGGCGTACCTCGTCGGCATAGGTGCCGAGCTTGTCGGTAAGGTGGATATCGCAATTCATCACGGCGGCCATGAACTCGACCGGGTGGTTCGCCTTCAACCACGCCGTCTGGTAGCTGACGACGGCGTAAGCCGCAGCGTGCGACTTGTTGAAGCCGTAGTTCGCGAACTTCTCTAGAAGGTCGAAGACTTCGCCCGCCTTCTCCTTCGTCACCCCATTCTTCACCGAGCCCTCGATGAACTTCGGGCGCTCCTTGGCCATCTCCTCGGCGATCTTCTTGCCCATCGCCCGGCGCAGAAGGTCGGCGCCGCCGAGCGTGTAGCCCGCCATG
>JBNLCA010000146.1:0-3291 GCA_050303575.1 Paracoccaceae bacterium | reverse complement strand
CGGGCGAACCTGCAGGACGAGATCGAGGCGATCTGGGAGGCGGACAAGAAGACCGTCGTCCTGATCACCAACGATGTCGACGAAGCCATCCTGCTGGCCGACCGGATCGTGCCCTTGAACCCCGATGGCACGCTCGGCACGCCCTTCAAGGTGGCATTGCCGCGCCCGCGCGACCGGGCGGCAATGAACCACGATCCGGCCTTCAAGGCGCTGCGCGGCGCAGTCACGAAGTACCTGATGGATGTCGGCATTGCCGCCAAAGTCGAGGACCGCCGCATCCTGCCGCAGGTCACGCCGATCCACGCCATGCCCAAGGTCTGGGCCGAGGCAGCGCAGGGCGGTATCGAGGAGCGCTATCTCGACTATTCGCAGCTCTGCAAGGTCTATCCCACGCCCAAGGGGCCGCTCACCGTGGTCGAGAATTTCGACCTCAAGCTGAAGAAGGGCGAGTTCGTCTCGCTGATCGGCCACTCGGGTTGCGGCAAGTCGACCGTGCTGACGATGACTGCCGGGCTGAATGAAATCTCGTCCGGCGCGATCAAGCTCGACGGCTACCACATCGAGGGCGCCGATCCCGAGCGCGCGGTGGTGTTCCAGTCGCCGTCGCTGTTCCCCTGGCTGACGGCGAAGCAGAACGTCGCGATCGGTGTGGACCGGGTCTATCCCAGGGCGACACAGCCAGAACGGCAGGAGGTGGTGGAATATTACCTCGAGCGTGTCGGCCTCGCCGATGCGATGGACAAGCCGGCGTCGGAGCTGTCCAACGGCATGAAGCAACGGGTCGGCATCGCGCGGGCCTTTGCGCTCTCGCCCAAGCTCCTCCTGCTGGACGAACCCTTCGGGATGCTCGACAGCCTGACCCGCTGGGAGCTTCAGGAAGTCCTGATGGAGGTCTGGAGCCGGACCAAGGTCACCGCGGTCTGCGTCACCCACGACGTCGACGAGGCGATCCTTCTGGCCGACCGCGTGGTGATGATGACGAACGGTCCGCAGGCGACCATCGGCCGGATCGTCGATGTCGACCTGCCAAGGCCGCGGACGCGCAAGGCGCTCCTGGATCATCCGGACTACTACCATTACCGCGCGCAGGTCCTCGATTTCCTCGAGGAGTACGAGCACGGCGCCAAGCCCAAGCCGGCGAAGAAGGAGGCCGCGTGATGGACGCTGCCGTGATGGAAAAGACCTTCGTCGAGGTCTCGGAAGTCTGGGTTCCAAAGGACGGACGGCTGGTCCTGGAACAGGGCGACTACGGGCGCCACGACGCCTTCGCCGCCGCCTCGGGGACCGAGAGCTTCGGGCCGGGCGAGGGACTGCCCGGCAAGGCCTGGGCCGACGCCCGACCAGTTGTTCTGAAGGAGTTCGAGGGCTCGTACTTCAAGCGTACCGAGGCCGCGAAGGCCGCCGGGCTGACCAGCGCCGTAGCCGTGCCGGTCTTCGCGGGCGACGAGCTGAAGGCCGTGCTGACCGTGATCTGTGCCGACAGTGACGGCCGCGTCGGGGCGATCGAGGTCTGGACCGAGAAGGACGGCCTCCTGATGCTGGACGACGGCTATTACGGCGCCGCCCGGCACTTCGAGTTCGTCAGCCAGCACACGCATTTCCCGCGCGGACAGGGTCTGCCCGGCGGCGTCTGGGCGTCGAAGACGCCGATCCTGATGCGCGATCTCGGCGCCGGCTACCGCTTCATCCGCGCCGATAGCGCCGGCAAGGCGGGGCTGACCACGGGTCTTGGCCTGCCGGTCCCGGTGCCGGGTGATCGCACCTACGTGCTGACGCTGCTCTCGGCGCTCGGAACGCCCATCGCGCGGCGGTTCGAGATCTGGGACGCCCGCCCCGAGACCGCCGGCCGCGACCGGGGCGCCGTGCTGATCGACGGCATCTGCGAACGTGACGGCGCGCTCTGGGACGAGGAGACCGAACGCCGCGCCCTTCCCTGGCAGGGGCTCATCGGCCGCGTCCTCGGCACCGGCCTGCCGCTGATCGCGGGCGCCGACACGCCCGGCATGGTGCCCGGCTACGCCTCGTTCATCGCCCTTCCCATCCACTCCGGCGGCGAGCTTGCGCACATCGTCGCCTGGTACGTCTGAGAGGTCCGCAATGCAGAAACTTGTGGTCATCGGCGCCGGAATGGCCTCGGGCCGCCTTCTTGAACACCTGTTCGAGGCGGACCCGGGCGCTTACGACGTCACCCTCTTCAACGCCGAGCCGCGCGGCAACTACAACCGGCTGATGTTGTCGCCGGTCCTGTCGGGCGAGAAGAGCTATGCGGAGATCATTACCCACGACGAGGATTGGTACCTCGAGAATCGGGTGACCTGCCGCTTCGGCGAGGCGGTGGTGAAGATCGACCGCGACCGCAAGGTGGTGGTCGGCGAACATGGCGAGGCGCCTTACGACAAGCTGGTCGTGGCGACCGGCTCGGCGCCCTTCATCATCCCGGTGCCGGGCAAGGACCTTCCCGGTGTCGTCACGTTCCGCGACCTCGACGATGTCGAGAAGATGCGCACGGCCTGCGGGGCGGGCAAAAGCGCCGTCGTCATCGGCGGCGGGCTTTTGGGCCTCGAGGCGGCCGCGGGCCTCAGGCTTCAGGGAATGGAGGTGGCGGTGATCCACCTTGCCGGCCACCTGATGGAGCGGCAACTCGATCCGGCCGCCGGCTACCTTCTGCGCCGCGAGCTGGAATCGCGCGGAATCACCGTCCACACACAGGGCAACACCAGGGCGATCCTCGGTCATGACCGCGCCGAGGCGGTGCTGCTGGAGGACGGGACGACCTACCCCGCCGACCTCGTCGTCATGGCGGTCGGCATCCGGCCCGAGACGCGCCTTGCGAATGACTGCGGGCTCGAGGTCGCACGCGGCATCGTCGTGGACGACGCGATGCGGACCTCGGACCCTTCGGTCTTTGCGGTCGGCGAATGCGTCGAGCATCGCAAGATCTGCTATGGTCTCGTTGCGCCCTTGTACGACATGGGCAAGGTGCTGGCGAAGACGCTGCTCGACGAGGCCGACGCCTACGAGGGGTCCGAGGTCTCGACCAAGCTCAAGGTCACCGGCGTCAACCTCTTCTCGGCCGGCGACTTCGCCGAGGGCGAGACCCGCGAGGACATCGTTTTCCGCGACCCGGGCCGGGGCGTCTACAAGCGCCTCGTCCTTGAGAACGACCGGCTGATCGGCGCGGTCATGTACGGCGACACGGCCGATGGCGCCTGGTTCTTCTCGCTGATCAAGGATGGCACCGATGTCTCCGAGATGCGCGACACGCTGATCTTCGGGCCGGCCTTCCAGGGG
>JBNLCA010000145.1:0-3843 GCA_050303575.1 Paracoccaceae bacterium | reverse complement strand
GACGGCGATGGCTCCAGGGATGCGGGCGAGGATTTCGCCGCCGGCGCCCGGGTGCGTCTGTTCGACGCGGACGGTAACAAGATCGCGGTGACCACCGCCAACGACAACGGCTGGTTCGCCTTCAAGGGCCTCGCCGCCGGCAGCTACAGCGTCAGCGCCCGCGACGACAGCACCGTCTCCGACGCGGTCGCGGTCGCGCTTTCGGCCGGCGAGGACGAAGGCGGCCTTCGCCTCGGCCTCGATGGCGGCTCCAGCGCAAGCTTCACCGCCGCCCGGATGGCCAGCGGCGACGACCTCAGTCTCACCGAGGCGGCGGCCACCGACGAGGTGATGCTGGCGGCGGCGACCGGCTCGGGCGAGATCGCCTGCCTTGACGCAGAGACCGCCGAAACCATGGCGGAAATTCCGGCCGATACCGGCTTCGACGCCGCGGCGGCCCTGCTGCATCTGGAGGCCGACAGCGGCTACATGATGTAGCGTTTCCGGGTGCGAACCCGGGGCAAACGGAAAGCAAACGAAGGGGCGGGCACCTGCGGGCGGCCCGCCCTTTCGCATTTCCCGGCGCCCGTGACCCGGCCCTCCGGGGCTCGATCACAGGCTCGATCGCGGACCCGATCAGGGACTCAACCCGAAACTGGACGTGGGGTCGGATAGGGTACAGGATGGTCTGCGGGGCCATCCGGCGATTTTTGCCGGTTTGCGTTTGGAGGGGGGCCAGACGCCATGAACATCCTGTGGATCGGCAATTCCTACATTTCCTACTCGCCCGAGCCGGGGCTGTCGGTGCCCGGGCAGTTCGCGGCCATGGCCGCCGCGGGGGGGCACGCGGTGACCTACGACCTCTCGATCGTCGGCGGCGGCACGCTGAAGGCGCAGTGGGACAACACCTCGTCCACCGGCGCCCGGGCGCGGCTGAACGCCGAGGCCTACGACCTGGTGGTGATGAACGGCTCGCATGGCGAGATCAGCTCGTCGCCCGACGAGTTCCACACCTATGCCGACCTGTTCGGCAACCTGATCGACCAGAAGGGCGCCGACACCGTCTTCTTCGGCATCTGGGCCTTCACGTTCCACTATGTCGGCGGCACCGACACCTTCACCGACCGCGCGGTGACCGCCTACGAGGATGCCGCGATCCGCAACGATGCCGCCTATTCGCCCACCGCGCCCGCCTTCCACGAGGCCCGCGAGCAGCTCTATGCCAGCCTCGGCACCACCGCCGGCGAGGCCAGGCTCACCGATGACGGTGGCCATCCCAGCGTGCTCGGCGCCTATATCGCCGCCGGCATGCTCTACGTCACCGTCTTTGGCGAGGCGCCGCCCGCCTGGCGGCCGCCGGAGCTCAGCACCGCCGACGCCAGTTTCGCGCTCGGCCTGATCGACCGGTTCGACGATGACGGCATCCCGCTGGACGGCACTCCGCCACCGCCGCCGCCAGCCGATAACGGCGCCATCAGCGGCACCGTCTTTGTCGACACCGACGCCGACGGGGTCCGCGACAGCGGCGAGCCCGGCATCGGCAACGCCACCGTCGAGCTCCTGGCCGGCGGCAGCGTGACCGCAACGACGCAGAGCTTCTCCAACGGCAGCTTCAGCTTCACCGGCCTCGCCGCCGGCACCTATGCCGTCAGGGCCACCAACAGCGACGGCACGGCAAAGACCATCGCCAACATCACGTTGACCGCCGGCGAGCAGGAGACCGGCCACAATCTCGGCTTCGCCCCCGCCCCGCCACCGCCACCGCCGCCCGATACCGGCACCGCCGAGATCCGCGGCACCGTCTTCGCCGACACCGACGCCGACGGGGTCCGCGACAGCGCAGAGCCCGCCATCCACAACGCCACCGTCGAGCTCCTCTCCGACACCGGCGCCGTCATCCGCTCGGCACCCAGCTATGCCAATGGCAGCTTCGCCTTCGGCAACCTCGCCGCAGGCACCTACTCGGTCCGCGCAACCAAGGACGGCCTCACCAAGACCGTCGCCGGCATCGATCTCGACCCGGGCGAGCGCGAACTCCATGCCGATCTCGGCCTCGGCGGCCTCGCCCGCACCGCCGATCCGGGCACCGCAACGATCCGCGGCAAAGTCTTCGACGATGCCGACGGCGACGACACCAGGGACGCGGACGAGGATTTCGCCGCCGGCGCCCGGGTGCAGCTGTTCGACGCCGATGGCACCCGCGTCGCGGTGACCACCGCCAACGACAACGGCTGGTTCGCCTTCAAGGGCCTTGCCGCCGGCAGCTACAGTGTCAGCGCCCGCGACGACAGCACCGTCTCCGACGCGGTCGCGGTCGCGCTTTCGGCCGGCGAAGACGAAGGCGGCCTTCGCCTCGGCCTCGAGGGCGGCTCCAGCGCCGACGAGATGCTTTTTCGAACCGCCGACACCGCCGAAGCCGATGGCGAAACCCATGACTGGGGCCATGACTGGGCCGACGATGCGGCTGGGGTGGGCTTCGAGACCGGTCCCGCGACCGAATTCGCGGCTGGGGCCGAACTGGCCGCCGAGATGGCAATGCTGCTTCTGGGAGGCGACGGGGATTACCTGATGTAGCCGGCGCGCAAGAGGCGGGAAACGGGCGGACACCACGATCGCCCGATGCCGTTTCTTCGGGCCCACCTTCTGCGCTTCACCGGCCTTTCACGGGGGCCTGCCATATCCCGGCCATGGTAACGTGGCCCGACTGTCACCGCTTGCCCCGTTCCGCCGGATGGTGCATCCGGGCCCGTGCGGGCAATCAGATGCACGTCGGGGACGGACAGAGAGGGAGACGCGCGCGGCATGACGCACACGCTCGGCAGCCTGGCCCATGGCCGGGACAACAACTTCAACCTGGTCCGCGCCGTGGCTGCCACCGCGGTGCTGGTCAGCCATGCCCATCCGATCGCACTCGGAGAAGGCGCCGAGGAGCCGCTTGTTGCACTGACCGGCCACAGCCTCGGCGGGCTGTCGGTCTGGGCCTTCTTCGCCATCTCTGGCTTTCTCATCACCATGAGCTTCGCCCGCAGCCGCACCCGGACCGAATTCCTGCTGGCCCGGGTACTCAGGCTGTTCCCGGGGCTTTTCGTCTCGCTCATGCTGGTCGCCTTCCTGATGGGGCCGCTGGTCACCGCCCTGCCCCCGGCGGCCTATCTGGCCGACCCCGCGACCTGGAGCTTCGTGCCCCGCAACATGGCGCTCCTGCCGTTGCAATACACCCTGCCCGGTGTCTTCGACGACACGCCCTACCAGGCGGTCGAGGGCTCGATCTGGACCCTGTTCCACGAAGTGATGTGTTATGCCGGCGTGTTCCTGGCCGGCCTGTTGGGGCTGGTGGCACGGCGCGGCGCCATGACCCTCGCCATCGCCGCCTATCTCGCCATCTGGTTCGGGGTCGCCGCCGGACTGGCAGCCGAAGCGCTGCCGCTGCCCGGGCGGATCGTCTCGTTCCACCAGCTGTCGCTGCCTTTCGTGATCGGCATGGCCTTCTATGCCTGGCGCGACCGGCTGCCGCTGCATTTCGGCATCCTCGCCGCCCTCGCCGGACTGACCTGGGCGCTCGGAGGCACCCTGTTCTACGACCCGATGCTGGCGCTGACGCTGAGCTATGGCGTGTTCTGGGTGGCCTACGTGCCGGCGGGCGCGATCCGCGCCTACAACCGGATCGGCGACTATTCCTACGGCATCTACATCTACGCCTTCCCGGTGCAGGGGCTGATGGTCTGGCTCATGGGGCCGCAGACGCCGCTTTTCAACATGATGACCGCCTTCCCGCTGACGCTGGCGCTGTCGGTGGCCTCGTGGCATCTGGTCGAATCCCCGGCGCTGGCACAGCGCAAGCCGCTGGCAGCCCGGCTGAAGCGC
>JBNLCA010000144.1:0-7049 GCA_050303575.1 Paracoccaceae bacterium | reverse complement strand
CGCGTCGATCATGTCGTAGGCCTTGAACTCGCCGAAATACTTCGTGATCGCCGCCGTCAGCGTCGTCTTGCCGTGGTCAACGTGACCGATCGTACCAACGTTCACGTGCGGCTTCGTACGTTCGAATTTTGCCTTTGCCATCTCTTGCGGCGCCTCGTCTTGAAAGGGGGCTCTAACCAGCCCGGTTCAGCATCGCGCGCCGTCTAATGGGCGGATCGGGAAAAATCAAGCATCAGTTGGCCGCCGGGGCCGGGGTGCCGGCCTCGAACCATTCCTTGTTGGCCAGAAGGTAACGTTCGATGGCGCGGGCGGCGTTGTCCGCGAGGTTGCGCATCTGCTGTTCCTTGGTCTGGGTGATGCCCGAGCCGATGATCGAGGCCTCGCCGAATCCGGTCCGTTCCAGGACGGTGATCTGGTGCGGCTCGTTCAGGCGGGCCTGGGTGCGGTTGTTCCAGACATTGACCGTGACGACGAGGATCGAGCGCGGCTTGACCACCACCGGAACGCCGGGAATCGCAAGCGCATAGGCGTCGATCGAGACGCCGATGTGGTAAAGACCCGAACCCTGGTAGCGGCGGAAGCGCTTTTCCATCTCCTCGCCCATGATCCGCTCCCACTCCTCGGGGGTGGCGCTGCGCGAGGGCGGGATCAGGTTCGCCGTCTTGCCGACCACGACGTTGTGGCCCAGCCGGAAGTCGCCCAAGTCCGGCGGCGGGTCGTTCAGCGACTGGCGGTCCTCGCAGGCAGCAAGGACGACAAGGGCCAGAACGGCGATCAGGCGGACAAACGGCATATCGGGCTCTCCAGCAGCAATCCCGCTGGCATAGCCCAGCGCGCCCTGCGGCGCAATTCGCCGCGAGATTGCGGGCGGGCCCGAAGGACCTATATTATCAGGCAGGTTGGAGGGACGCCGATGCCCCGCGATGAGACCACGCCCCGCAAGCTGCCGGTCCAGGTGCCGCTCGTCACCGAACCGTGGAGCATCTTCAAGACGCTGAGCGTGGCCCGCCGCAACCTCCTGGAGATCATCCCCGAGATCGCCACCCGCCAGCCCGTCGTCTCGGGACGGACCGGCGTGCGCTGGCACATGGTCATGGACCCCGAGGCGAACCGCCATGTGTTGAAGGAGGCGCTTGAGAACTATCCCAAGTCGCTTGTCACCAAGAACATCCTCAAGCCCGCCATCGGCGAGAGTCTCTTCATCGCCGAGGGCGCGCATTGGCTGTGGCAGCGGCGGGCGGCGGCGCCGGTCTTCACGCACCGCAACATCGCCAACCTCGCCCCGATCATGACCGAGGCGGCCGAGCGCGCGTCGGAGCGGCTGGAAGGTGCGGTCGGGCGCGCCGCAAACCTTGCCGACGAGATGGTGGCGACCACCTTCGAGGTGATCTCGGACGTCACCTTCTCGGGCGGCGAGGCCTTCGACCGGTCGGCCGTCCACAAGGCGATCGAAAGCTACATCTCGCAGACCGCCAAGGTCTCGCTTCTCGATCTTCTCGGCGCGCCTGCCTGGGTGCCGCGCCCGGCGCGGATCTTCTCGACCGGCGAGATGAAGCGGATGAAGGAAATGGCCGATGAGGCCATCGAGACCCGCCGCAAGGCCGGGCCGCGCCCGGTGCCGGATCTCCTGGACCTGCTGCTCGACGGCGAGGACCCGAAATCGGGTCGCCGGATGAAGACGCCGGAACTGAGGGACAACCTTCTGACCTTCATCGTCGCCGGGCACGAGACGACGGCCCTGTCGCTGGCCTGGTCGCTTTATCTTCTGGGCTTCGACCCGGCGGTGCAGGAAAAGGCCCGGGCCGAGGCGCAATCTGTGCTGAACGGCCGGGCGGCGACGGCCGAGGACATCCCGAAGCTGAAATACGTCCGCCAGGTGATCGACGAGGCGATGCGGCTTTACCCGCCCGCCGCCTTCCTGTCGCGGACGGCGCAGGCCGACGACGAGATCTGCGGCCGCGAGATCCGGCGCGGCGACACCGTGATGCTGCCGATCTATGCGCTCCATCGGAACCATCTTCTGTGGGACGACCCGCATGCCTTCCGGCCCGAGCGGTTCGAGGATCCCAAGGCGCTCGACCGCTTCGCCTACCTGCCGTTCGGCGACGGCCCCCGCATCTGCATCGGGGCGTCGTTCGCGTTGCAGGAGGCTGTCATCATCCTTGCCACGCTGGTCTCGCGCTTCCGCTTCACGCCGGTTGCGGGGCGCGAGCCGAAGCCTGCGCTGATCCTGACGCTCAGGCCCGAGGGCGGGGTCTGGCTGAATGTGGAACGGGCGGGGCCGGAGGGTGAGGCGACCGCGGCGTGAGGCTGTCAGAGCTTGTCCGGCCGGGCCGACATCCAGCGGCGGAACTCCTGCTCAAGCGCGGTGCGCTGGCCCTGTCCGGCGCAGATGATATCGAACCCGCCGTCGTAGGGCGCGAGGACCACGCCCGTTCCAGGATCGAAGAAGAGTGCGCGCTCTTGATCTTCGGCGATCTCACCGAAAAGCCGGTCGAAGGCGCCCGGCCGCCAGTCCACTCGGTTGGCATGGACGGCCCGGATCCGTGATTCCTCGTCACACGGATCCTCGTCCGCGAACTCCATCGCCCTAACGAGGCGATGGCGCCGTACTGGTCCCTGGCCGAAGCCCGGACCGGTGACGGCGCTGAGCCACAGCGCGCCGGAGAGCCCGAAGGGCCGATCTGCCAGTCGGTTCGCTCGGTCGAGGATGATCGCCCGCTCTGCAGGTGTATCGGCAAGGCGCTTCGATTCCGGAAGGGCGTGGAAACGCGTCCAGCGGTCCGGAACCTCGCAGCGCAGCATGTGTCCGAGTGGCGGAATGCCATCGTAGTACCGCGCCCAGTCATGGGCAAAGTCGCCCGGCGGCTCTGCCAAGCTTAGGCCACCTTCAGCACGATCTTCCCGATGTGGCCCGAGCTTTCCAGCCGGGCGTGGGCGGCGGCGGCTTCGGCGAGGGGAAACTCGCTGTCCATCACCGGGGCGATGCGACCCGAGGCGAGGAGCGGCCAGACCTCGCGCTCGAGGTCCTCGGCGATCCGCGCCTTGGCCAGCACCGACTGCGGGCGCAGGGTCGAGCCGGTGATCGTCAGCCGGCGCATCATCACCTCGGCGAAGTTCAGCTCGACCTTCGGGCCGGTGAGGAAGGCGATCTGGACCAGCCGGCCGTCGTCAGCCAGCGCCTTGACGTTGCGCGGCAGGTACGATCCGCCGACCATGTCGAGGATCAGGTCGGCGCCGCCCTCGGCCTTCATCACCTCGACGAAATCCTCGGCCCGGTAATTGATCGCCCGCTCGGCGCCGAGGCCCGCGCAGGCGGCGCATTTCTCGTCGGACCCGGCCGTGGTGAACACGCGTGCGCCGCGCGCGGCGGCGAGCTGGATGGCGGTCGTGCCGATGCCGGACGAGCCGCCGTGGACGAGGAACCGCTCGCCCGCCTTCAATCCGCCGCGCAGGAATACGTTGGTCCAGACGGTGAAGAAGGTCTCGGACAGGCACGCGGCCTCGCGCAGGCCCATGCCATCCGGGACCGGCAGCGCATGCGCGGCCGGCGTCACCACATATTCGGCGTAACCGCCCCCCGGCAGGAGCGCGGTGACAAGATCGCCCGGCGTCCAGCGCGCGCCCTCGCCTGCCGCCACGACCTCGCCTGCGGCCTCGAGCCCCGGCAGGGGCGAGGCACCGGGCGGCGGGTTGTAGGCCCCGGCACGCTGGAGCGCGTCGGGCCGGTTCACCCCGGCATAGGCGACCTTGATCAGCACCTCGCCCGGCCCCGGCGATGGGACAGGCACGTCTTCCGCGACCAGGACCTCGGGCCCGCCGGGCTTCGAGATACCGACGGCCTTCATCACCTCAGGGATCATCTCCAGCGTCCGGGCACATCTGTCCGGGCCGCCCCGGGCGCGCGGACGAGGTCGAGAAGCTTGCCCGGCCCGGCCATGAAGGCCTTGCCCAGCGCAGACTCGCGGACCTTGGCCTTGACCTTCTCGAACTCCATCACTTCACCGATCCGGCGGTCGAGAAACTCCCACGTCGCCTGGTGGCCCGGTGTCTGGTCGCCCAGCCAGAAGAGCACGGTCGAGGTGTAGACGCCCGACAGGATCGCCCGCTTGCTGTACCAGTTGATGTCGTCAGACGTGTCGCCCAGCGTCTCCCAGATCAGGCCGACCGTGTGCCAGATGAGCCGCGTCCCCTCGACCGCGTTCTGCGGCAGCGCGAAGAGGGCCACGGCGCGGCGCACCGCTTCCTTGTCGGGGATTTCTTCGAGGCGGAAGCGCACGCCGGCCGCAACCCGGTCGCGGTAGCGCATCGCGCCGAGGTCCGCCGCCTTCAGCCGCGCCACCATCCGCGCGTCGGCGTCCCTGTGGTAGGCGGCGGCGAGGTCGAGCGCCCCCCTCGGGCAAAGGGCACGGGCCAGGCCCGGCTCGATCCCGGCGTCGGCCACGGCTGCGCGGAACGTCGCTTCGGTCCAGCCGTCGAACGCCACGTGCGGCAGTGCAGCGCCCAGAAGGTCTTTCACCGGATCATCCATGTTCCCGCGCCTTTGACAGATCATCATCGCCCTGATATAGGGCCCGCTCCTGCAAGATCTTGCAACTTTAACCTAGGAAGGTGGTGACAACCACATGCAGGTAAGCGTTCGCGACAACAACGTCGACCAGGCGCTGCGCGCCCTGAAGAAGAAACTTCAGCGCGAAGGCGTGTTTCGGGAAATGAAGCTCAAGCAGCATTTCGAGAAACCGTCGGAGAAGCGGGCCCGTGAAAAGGCCGAAGCGATCCGCCGCGCCCGCAAGCTGGCCCGTAAAAAGGCCCAGCGCGAAGGGCTGGCATGAGCCGGTAGACGGCGAACCTTGTCCGGGGCGACGGTCTCGGGCGAAACGGAAACCCCCGCCCCAGTGCGGGGGTTTGTCGTTTCGGGGACTGGCGGCGCCGGGGAAGAGAGGGGCAGGCGAAAAGTCGCGCCGGGTGGGCAGACCCCTCCCCTCATCGCATCGGGGATGCTATGGCCCGGTGCAGGAGATACCGATGACACGACTGCTCGCCCCGATCCTGATCCTCGCCCTCGCCGCCTGCGGCGGCCGCCGCGAGGAGGCTTTCGTTCCGGCCGGCCCGGCGGAGATCAACCGGCTGATCGCGCACTATGCCGACCTCTACGACGTGCCCGAGGACCTGGTGCACCGTGTCGTCGTCCGCGAGAGCCGCTACAACCCGTCGGCCCGCAACGGCCCCTATTGGGGGCTGATGCAGATCCATCCGCAGACGGCGCGCACGATGGGCTACGACGGCCCGCCCGAGGGGCTTCTGGATGCCGACACCAACCTGCGCTACGCGGTCAAATACCTGCGTGGCGCCTGGCTTGTCTCTCGCGGCGACCGCGACAAGGCGGTCGGCTGGTACGCCCGCGGATATTACTACGAGGCCAAGCGGCTGGGGTTATTGGAGGAGACGGGATTGAGGTGACGCCGACCGACTATTTCTTCCTAGTCTATTTCATATTCATCAACATTCTCTCGTTCGCCCAGTTCTACCACGACAAGGCGCAGGCCAACGAGGGCGGCTGGCGTCTTTCGGAGCTCTCGCTCCTGACAACTGTCTTCTTCGGTGGCGGGATCGGCGCCAAGCTTGGCCAGCGGGTGTTCCGCCACAAGACGCGGAAGGAGCCGTTCCGGACTCACCTGAACATCTGCACGGTGATCGGACTCGTCGGGTTCGCCATGCTGGCCTTCGTGCCTGATCTGCGCAACGGACTGGTCGCGCTGGCTGACGAAGTGTTGTCAGGCATTGCAGAAGATCGGTCGCAGTCCGGCCCTTCGCCATCGCGGACCGGCGAAACGCCGCGTCCGTTCCGGCCCGGCGGGGGCTCGACGTTCTAGACCCTGAGTGCGGTCGTCCGGAACACCGTCTTCAGCGCGAAGCTTGAATGCATCTGCGCCACGCCCGGCAGGCGGGCGAGTTCCTGACGATGGATGCGGGCGAAATCCTCGGTGTCCTCGGCAACCACCTTCAGCAGATAGTCGGCCGTCCCCGCCATCAGGTGGCATTCCAGAACGTCCGGCACCTTCTGCACCGCCTTCTCGAAGGCCTCGAGCACCTCGTCGGCCTGACCCGAGAGGGTGATCTCGACGAAGACGGTGGCCCGCCGGCCAAGCCGCCGCGCGTCCAGAAGCGCGACATAGTCGGCGATGAAGCCCTCGGCCTCGAGCCGCTGCACCCGTCTGTGACAGGCCGAGGGCGAGAGGTTCACCTGCTCGGAAAGCTCGGCATTGGTCATCCGCCCTTCCCTCTGAAGGACCATGAGGATCCGGCGATCCGTCGCGTCGATTTCCATCCGAGCGCTGCTTTCTTCGAAGATCAGGTGGATTTGTCGCAGAAACTTCAAACGATCATCGACAGAGACGAAGAACTTTCAAGCCTATTTCATCTAGACGGGCGTATCGTCGCGCGCGACAGGGAGAGGAGACCCAGATGAAGATCGGCTGCCCGAAAGAGATCAAACCGCAGGAATTCCGCGTCGGCATGACGCCCGATGCCGTGCGCGAGGCGCGCGCCCACGGTCACAAGGTCCTGATCCAGAAGGGCGCCGGCGAGGGCGCGGGCTTCCCCGACGCCGACTACCGGAAGGCCGGCGCCACGCTGATCGGCACGGCGGAAGAAATCTTCGCCAAGTCGGACATGATCGTGAAGGTAAAGGAACCGCAGGCGGTCGAGCGCAAGATGCTGCGCGAGGGGCAGGTGCTTTTCACGTACCTCCACCTCGCGCCCGATCCGGCGCAGACGAAGGATCTTCTGAAATCCGGTGCGACCTGCATCGCCTACGAGACCGTGACGGACAGGAACGGGGGGTTGCCGCTCCTCGCCCCGATGTCCGAGGTGGCGGGCCGCCTTGCCCCGCAGGTCGGCGCCTGGACGCTGCAAAAGGCGAACGGCGGACGCGGCGTCCTGATGGGCGGCGTGCCGGGCGTCGCGCCGGCGAAGGTCGTCGTCCTTGGCGGCGGCGTGGTCGGGACCCATGCCGCGCGCATCGCGGCCGGGATGGGCGCGGACGTCAC
>JBNLCA010000143.1:0-2311 GCA_050303575.1 Paracoccaceae bacterium | reverse complement strand
GGGCAGCGTCGGCTTCACCAAGAAGCTCTGCCAGGACATCCTGAAGGTTCCCGAGTTCGCCGCGGGACCGCTCGAGTTCGCGCTTACCGACATCAACGAACACAACCTCGACCTCGTTACCCAGATCATTCGCCGCATTGTCGAGGTGAACGGCCTGCCGACGAAGGTCACCGCGACGACCGACCGGCGTGCGGCGCTTGAAGGCGCGGATTACGTTATGAACGTGGTCCGGATCGGTGGGCTCGAGGCCTTCGCCGACGATATCCGAATCCCGCTGAGGTACGGCGTCGACCAGTGCGTCGGCGATACGATCTGCGCGGGCGGCATCATGTATGCCCAGCGCGGCATCGCGGCGATGCTCGACTTCTGCAAGGACATCCGCGAGGTCGCCGCGCCGGGCGCCCTGCTTCTGAACTACGCCAACCCGATGGCGATGATGACCTGGGCCGCGCTCGAGGCAGGCAAGGTCCAGACCGTCGGTCTGTGTCACGGCATCCAGCACGGCCATACGCAGATCGCCAATGTTCTCGGCGTGAAGAAGTCCGAGGTCGACATCATCTGCTCGGGCATCAACCACCAGACCTGGTACATCGACATCCGGGTCAACGGACGCAAGGTCGACCACGAGGAACTGCTCGCCGGCTTAGAGAAGCACCCGGTCTATTCCACGCAGGAGAAAGTCCGGATCGACGTGCTCCGCAGGTTCGGCTTCTACTCGACCGAGTCCAATGGTCATCTCAGCGAATATCTGCCCTGGTACCGCAAGCGGCCCGATGAGATCCGCAACTGGATCAGTCTCGATCACTGGATCCACGGCGAGACCGGCGGCTACCTGCGCTACACGACCGAGAACCGCAACTGGTTCGAGACCGAGTTCCCCGAATTCCTGAAGGAAGCCGAAAAGCCCCTCGCCGAGTACGACCGCAGCGAGGAGCACGCGAGCTGGATTCTCGAAGGGCTCGAAACAGGCCGCCCCTATCGTGGTCACTTCAACGTGCGGAACGGCGGGACGATCACCAACCTGCCCGAGGATTGCATCATCGAAAGCCCGGGCTACGTCGACCGTTTCGGCATCAACATGATCGAAGGCATCACCCTGCCGCTCGGCTGTGCGGCAACCTGTTCTGCCAGCGTCAATGTCCAGCGCATGGGGATGAAGGCGGCGCTGACCGGCGATGTCGAGCTGTTGAAGCTCGCAGTCCTGCACGACCCCCTCGTCGGGGCGATCTGCACGCCCGAGGAGGTCTGGCAGATGGTCGACGAGCTGCTTGTCGCGCAGGAAGAGTGGCTTCCCCAATACGCCCATGCGATCCCGGAAGCGCGCGAGCGGTTGAAGACGCCGAGGGTCAAGACGCGCGACTGGGACGGCGCCGCGCGCCTTCATGTCCGCACGGTCGAGGAAATGCGCGGGACCAACGCCGCAACCGGGCGCGGCTAGGCAAGACGGTCTGACCAAGGCCGGAGCACGCGCCCGGGTCCGGTCCGGGTTCGGCGGGCCAAAGCGAAGCGCCGCGGTGTCTCTGAAGCAGGCATCGTGCCGCACCTGGGCCACCGGAAGCGGTCCACCTCGTGCCAACTTGGAAACCTTGCTCGCGCCCCCCAAGCCATGGTCTTCTGACCAGTCCTTGGAGGGTATTCCACCATTGCCACCCGACAGTCGAAATGATCTTCTCCGCGCCGCAGCGCGAACAATTATGCCGTCGACAGCTACTCGAGGTCATCGCCAAGAACCAGGAGGAAGCCGAGGTCTTCATCCTCAAGGACGGGCTCTGGGGCGGCGCGCTCGCAGAACGGATCGCCGCCCGCATCGGCAAGCGAGGCGAGGGGTTCGCCGAGGTACTCGCGTCAGTGGTCATGATGGAGGCGCCGTGAGGCCGTGGCTCGGCGCGTCTCGGACGCCCTAGGCCGCAAGGTCTGTTGCGGCAAGCTGCACCCTTTCCCGCGTGGGACCCTCCGAGGTCAGCCCGAGGGGCAGAGAAACGCCTTCTGCCAGGCTCCCGACCAGCGAGTCGCGGCGAACGGGAGTACCGCGGCCGTCGATCCAGACCCGCGCCTCGGCGCCCAGCTGGTCGAGACAACTCACCCCGAGAGAGGCCGCCACGCCAATCGGGGAAGACGAGGCAAGTGCGATGTCCTTCTGCACGGTCGAGGCCGTAAGGCCGAGATCGAGCGGCGCCAGGCGGATCTCGCCCTGCCAGGCGTTGGGCGCGTTGGTCAGATCGGTGACCTGTGCCCAGTCGATCCCGCCCTCGTGCGGCAACAGTCCGGCGCCATGCCGTGTTGCATAAGCGCGGGTCATATAGGTTGCGGC
>JBNLCA010000142.1:0-2579 GCA_050303575.1 Paracoccaceae bacterium | reverse complement strand
CCGGCTGATCCTGCAGATCACCATCATCGCGGCGCTGGTGATCGTGGCGGACCTGTTCCTCCAGGCCTACGCCCCCGCGGTGTCCGAGCGCCTTTCCATCTTCGTCGCGCTGATCGTGACGAACTGCATCGTTCTCGGCCGGGCCGAGGCCTTCGCCATGTCGAACCCGGTCGGGCCGTCGGTCCTCGACGCGCTCGGCAACGGGCTTGGCTATTCGGCGATCCTTATGGTCGTCGCCTTCGTGCGCGAGCTTGGCGGGTCGGGCACCCTCTTCGGCATCCGCATCTACGAGGGCGGCCTGGGCTTCCTGCTCCTCGCGCCGTCCGCTTTCTTCCTCCTCGGCTTCCTCGTCTGGGGGGTCCGCGCCTGGCGCACCGAGCAGGCCGAGCCCGCCCTCACCCCGGTCCCGGAGGAAGCATGACCGAGCTCTTCCTCCGCGCCGTCTTCGCCGACAACATGGTGCTTGCCCTGTTTCTGGGCATGTGCACCTTCCTCGCTGTCTCGAAGTCGGTCGAGACGGCGCTGGGGCTGGGCGTCGCGGTGATCGTGGTGATGGTCGTCACGGTGCCGGTGAACCACCTGATCCTGAAGGGCCTTCTTGCCCCCGGCGCCTGGGCCTGGGCCGGTATCGATACGGACCTCACGTTCCTGCGCCTCATCGCCTTCATCGGCGTCATCGCGGCGATGGTGCAGATCCTGGAAATGGCGCTCGACCGCTTCGCGCCGGGCCTCTACCGCGCGCTTGGCGTCTTCCTGCCGCTCATCACCGTGAACTGCGCGATCCTCGCCGGTTCGCTCTTCATGGCCGAACGCGACTACACGCTGGCCGAATCGACCGTCTTCGCCGCCGGGAGCGGGCTCGGATGGGCGCTCGCCATCGCCGCACTTGCCGCGATCCGCGAGCGGCTTGCCTATGCCGACGTTCCGGCGGGCCTGCGCGGCCTTGGCATCACGTTCATCGTCACGGGTCTCATGTCGATGGGCTTCACCGCGTTCGGCACGATGGTGGCGCCATGAGTGAAACGCTGCTCGCCACCGCTGTCCTTGTCGGGCTCGTCCTCGCTCTTGCGGTCCTGGTGATGGGCGCGCGGGCGCTGTTCCTGCCTGCCGTGCCGGTCAGCGTCACGGTGAACGGGCGGACCGAGGTCGCGGGCGTCACGGGCCAGAAGCTCCTCGATCTCCTCAAGGGCGGCGGGCTGCCGATCCCCACCGGCTGCGGCGGTGCCGGGACCTGCGGCCTGTGCAAGGTGCGGGTGCCGGGCGGCGGTCCGGCGCTGCCGACCGAGGTGGGCGTCCTTGGTCGGTCGGCGGTGGCGCGGGGCGAGCGGCTCTCGTGCCAGACCGTGGTGCGCGGGCCGATGGCGGTCGAGGTGCCGGACGCGATGCTGGCCGCCGAAAGCTGGGACTGCCGCGTCGTCTCGAACCGCCAGATGGCGCCGCTCATCAAGGAACTGGTGCTGGAGTTGCCCGAGGGCGCACGGTTCGACTTCGTCGCCGGGAGCTTCGTTCAGGTGACGGCGCCCGCCTACCGCCTGGCGTTCCCGGACATCGAAGTGGCGCCCGAGCACGAAGCGATCTGGCAGGCGCAGGGCATCCGCCGGCTGACGGCCACGAGTCCGGTGCCGGTGAGCCGCGCCTATTCGGTCGCCAACCGGCCCGAGGATCAGGGTCGCATCGTCCTCAATATCCGCCTCGCCCTGCCGCCCCCCGACGCGCCGGGCGCGCCGCCGGGCGTGGTCTCGTCCTACCTTTTCGGCCTGAAGCCGGGCGACCGGCTCACCGCCGCCGGCCCCTATGGCGACTTCCGCGCCCGGGACACCGGGGCCGAGATGGTCTTCATCGGCGGCGGCGTCGGCATGGCGCCGCTGCGCGCCATCATCCACGACCAGCTGACCCGCATCGGCACGTCGCGTCGCCTCTCCTTCTGGTACGGCGCGCGAAGCGAGGCCGACCTCTTCTACGTCGGCGAGTTCGAGGCCCTGGCGAAGGCGCATCCGAACTTCTCCTGGACCCCGGCCCTGTCCGATCCCGACCCGAAGGGCAGCTGGCGCGGGGCGACGGGCTTCGTCCACCAGGTTGCGCTCGACCGATATCTCGCAGGCCACCCGGCGCCCGAGAGCTGCGAATACTACCTCTGCGGCCCGCCCCTGATGATGCGGGCGGTCACCGCCATGCTGGACGAGCTCGGCGTCGAGCCCGGCCAGATCTTCTTCGACGATTTCGCGAGCTAGGATGAGAACGATGAACCGACGCGCCTTCCTTGCCTCCGCCGCCGCGCTTGTTGCCTTCCCGGTGCGCGCCGGCACCGCTTCGGCCGGCGGCCCTGCCTTCGGGTCCTACTGGCGGCTTACGTTGCCCCAGGGTGCGCCCGTTCCCACGGCGCGCATCAGCCGGATCATCGCGGAGATCGACGCGGCGATGTCGCCCTATCGCGAGTCGGACCTCACCCGCTTCAACCGCGCGCGGACGACCGACCTTTTGTCACTGCCTCCCGAAACGGTCGACGTCGCCCGCACCGCTCTCGCCATCGCGGCGGAGACCGGGGGCGCCTTCGACCCGACGGTCGGGCCGCTGGTCGG
>JBNLCA010000141.1:0-4964 GCA_050303575.1 Paracoccaceae bacterium | reverse complement strand
AGAACCGGCCGAGGTCGCGGTCGAGCGTCTCGAGATGCCGGACCTCGCTCTTGATATCGGTCATGGTCGTCCCCCCGTTTCACGGGGTTATGCACGAAGGTCCCGCGTCGTAACAGGTTTGTAACGACCGCATGACGGATTGTGGGGCGGGCAGCACCCAGACGGTGTCGGACGAAACCATCATGAATTCATCGGAGATTGCGCCTAGGATCACCGCAACTGCGAAGCAAAGGATAACAGTTCAATGATTTCAAAGGCCCGTTTCCCTCGCCCGCGCTTGACCCTTCGGGCCATCGCCGTCCTTGTCGGTGCTGTCGGCGCGCTGGCGGCCTGCGTCGAGACGGAATCGAGTGGCGGCGGACCGGAAGTGGCGCAAGCGGCTGCGATGTCCGCGACATTCACCAGCGGTTGCCTGAACCGCCAGCGCAGCATGCGCACGGCCCTTCGCGCCTTCGATGCGGGCGGCTTTCGCTACCGCGAACCGTTCTCCGGCAGTGGCAACAGCGGCAACAGTGCCGAGAGTGCCAGCGTCCGGATCCCCAGTGGCGTGCCGATCCCGGCACGTGGCGACCGCGACTGGGACACGCGGCTTCTGGAATGCGAACTCGGCCTCAGGGGGCTCTTTGCCGGTGACGTCTACGACGGCGTGATGCGCGGCCTTCAGAGCCAGGGATTTCGCGCGGTCACAGCGCTTGCCCGTCCATCGGGTACCGGAACCGCGGAAGTCTCGGGCATCTACACGCGCGACGGCATGAGGTTCCGGATCGTGCTTGGGCAGTACGAGCGCGGAGCATCCAGCAACGTACCGGGCGGCGACTTCCGCCAACGGAGTGGCAGCACCAGAACAGCCGTTTCGATCGACTCCCTGAGCGAACCGCCGGGCTATCGCCTTCGGTAAGCGACCCGGCACTCCGCGGACAGCAACAGAAAGGGGCCGCCCAGTGCGAGCGGCCCCCCGAGATCTGTGGAGATGGGCCAGTTAGGATCAAGCCCAATCAGTGGTACGTGCCCAAGGGGCTGCCCTCAGGCCGAGACTCCCCTGACTGTCCCGACACCTCTCTCCATTGTCACTCTAGACACTGGACCACCTCCTTTCTCTGAGTTGCGATAGGGGTAGCGTGCCATAGATTTTGTGTTTGTCAAAAAGTTTTACACCACGCTCTTGAGGTAGCGCCCAATTATGAGGCGGAAGGGCACCAAAGCCACGAGCGCGAGGGTCAGCTTCACCAGCCAGTCGGCCAGCGCCATCGAGATCCAGAGGGGCAGGACCGGCCCCTGCCCCAGCAGCGGTACCGCCTCGTTCGCCCAGGAGACGTCGTTCCCCGGTTCGATGACGGCCAGCGCCGCCGAGAAGGCGATGGTGAAGAAGATCGCGGTGTCGACCGAGGATCCGACCAGCGTCGAGACGAGCGGCGCCTTCCACCACTGGCGCTGGCGCAGCCGGTCGAAGACGGTGACGTCGAGAAGCTGCGCGGTCAGGAAGGCCAGCCCCGAGCCCAGCGCGACGCGCAGCGTGACCAGGGGCCCGTTCTCTCCCATGATCTGCGTTCCGATGAACGAGCAGAGGATGCCGACGACGAATCCGGCAAAGACGACCTTGCGGGCCTGCGCGGCGCCGTAGAGCCGGTTGGTCACGTCGGTGACGAGGAAGGCGAACGGATAGGTGAAGGCGCCCCAGGTGAGGAAATCGCCGTAGAGGAACTGAACCAGGATGTTCGAGGCGACCACGATGGCGGCCATGGCAAGAATGCCGGACAAGAGCGGTTGGGGGATCAGCGGTCGGGTCATGTCAGGGTTCCGTTTTGACAAGGTCGCGGAGACTTGGCCCGTTCGGGCGCCGGTGCTCTACGCCCGGCACCGGCACTTGGCAAGCCGTTTCCATCGGTCCTCCGGGCGCGGAGCGCGGCGAAGCCGCGGCGCCCGCGGCATCGGGTCCGGGAATCCGGACTCGCGTTCCCATACGTAACCTGCCAACCTTCCGGCGGGGCAAGGCAAGAACGGAGACAGTCCATGCGCGCACTGATCCTTGCGCTTTCGATCCTCGCCGGCCCGGCCTTCGCCTGCGGCGGGCAGGTCACCATGACCGGAACGCTCCGGCAGGTCGAAAGCAAGCACCCCAACGGCACCATCATCGAGGCGATCCAGCTCGTCGCCGACACCGCCGTCGAGGCGACAAGCGCCCAGGGGAGCGGCTGCATCAGCGCCCGCGTCGTCCAGCTCGTCGCCGCCGACGGCCGCACCGCCGATGCCTTCGCGTCCCGCCTCGGCCAGCGCATCACCGTCTCCTCGCCCGACGTCTTCGAGGCGCACACCGCCTGGCATATCGGCCAGGCCGTCGCGATGGCGGCCCGTCTCTCCAACTGACGCCCCGGCCTGAGGGTCAGCATGCCCAATGAGCGGCGCGGACAGATCATCTTCCTTCACGGTGCCTCGAGCAGCGGAAAGTCGACCCTCGCCGGCGCCCTGCAGGCGCGCATCGAGCGGCCGTTCTGGCACATCTCGATCGACCATCTGCGTGACGCCGGGGTTCTGCCGCTGGACCGCATCGAAAGCGGCGATTTCCCCTGGCCGGACCAGCGCGCCGCCTTCTTTGACGGCTTCCATGCCTCGCTCGCCGCCTATGCCGAGGCCGGCAACAACCTGATCCTGGAACATATTCTCGACACGCCCGGCTGGAGCGATCACCTGATCCGCCTCCTTGGGCCGTTCGATGTCTATTTCGTCGCGCTCCACTGCCCGCTCGCGCTTCTCGAAAGGCGCGAGGACGCACGCGGCGACCGTCAGAAGGGCAGCGCCCGGCGGGATTTCGAGACGATCCACCTTGGTCGCCGCTACGACCTCGAACTCGACACCGAGGACGGGGTCGAGGCGAATGTAGAGCGTATCCTGGGCGGCTGGCGCTCCGGGAACCGGGTGTCGGACTTCGCGCGGCCCGCCTAGTCCGAAAGCCGGTAATCCTCGAACTCGGTGGTCAGGACACCGGTGAAATTGTCGTCCGAGATCAACGTCATGCGGATCGAGCCGGCATCGTCGCGCCAGACCGCGATCCCCTCGAAATTGTTCTGGAAGGGCGCGGTCGTCTCGAACACCACCTCGCGCGGACCGGCGCCCGCCTCGCCGATCTCGAACCGGCTGACCCGGGCGAAGAAGCCGAAGAGCCCGCGGAAATCGCGCTCGAGCAGGTAAAGCCGCCCGTCCGGTCCGAAGTCGGCCCCGACCGGCAGGAAGGTCCCGTCGCGCGGCAGGGTGAAGGGCTGTGTCCATTCCCCGTCGAACCGGTAGACCGGGTAGGGCCGGTCGAGCGCCCCCGACCGTTCTGGCAGGGTGTAGAGCCTGCCCCGCTCGTCGACCGCCAGCGCCTCCATCCCCGAATTGGGCTGGAACCGCGCGAAGTCGGGATGCTGCGGGATCGCCTCGGCCGGCGCGCCAGGCATGGCGTAGGCCCAGACCCGGTGCCGCGCCTCGAAACTGATGTAGATGCGGCCTGACGCATCGACCGCCAGTCCCTCGGGATCGGCGCCGACGCCCCGCACCGGCGCGCCCTCCGGATCGCGGATCGCATCGAGCGTCACGCCCTCGACGCCGCTCACCGCGCCCGCCGCGTCACGCACCAGACGCCCTGTCAGGATCGTGCCCCGGTCGGTGATCGCGGTGAAGCCGGCGCCGTCCGGCGCGATCTCAAGCCCCGAGAGCCCGCCGAAGCGCGGATCGTCCACCCGCCAGGTGAAGCTTCCAAGGTACTCCGCCGCTGTAGTGGCCGCGTAAGCCGGCCACAGCAGCGCCAGCGCCAGGATCAGGGCGAGGCCAGAACGGCGCGGCATTGGCGGGGCAGGTCGTCCATCGTGTAGTCGCGCGGGCCGCGCCTGGGCGGCTGGGCCGGCTGTTTCGGCGCGTTGGGATCGGGCGGCTCCAGGTAGTCGGTCACCCACCACGTCAGCGTCTCGTCGCAGCCGTCGCCGCCGTTCGACAGCTGGCGCACCGTCGGCGTCTGCGTCTCGCAGTTGCGGTCGCCGCGCGGACAGCGCAGGCGCACGTGGAAATGCGTGTTGTGGCCGTAGAGCGGCCGGATCTTCTGGAGCCAGCGCCGGTCACGCCGTGTCGCGACGCGGCACATCTCGATCTTGACCGCGGCGGCGACGAAGATCCGGTCGACCCGGTCGTCCAGCGCCGCCGCCCTCAGGATGTTGTAATGCGCCTGGGTCCAGTTGCCGTTGATCGAGCGCTGGTCGTCGGTCCGGACAGAGATAGACGAGATATTCTCGCGCTGGGCGCGGGAGAGGTTCACCCGGCGCGGCGGCAGCATCCAGATATCGGCGTCGAGCCCGATCTGGTGGCTGTTGTGCCCCGAGGACATCGGCCCGCCCCTCGGCTGGCTGATGTCGCCGATGTAGAGGCCCGCCCAGCCATAGCGCGTCGCCTCGCGCGAAAGATCCATCAGGAACTGGATCATCTCGGGGTGGCCCCAGTTGCGGTTGCGGCTCAGCCGCATCGCCTGCCAGGTCGGCCCGCTCTCGGGCAGCTGGACCAGTCCGGCCGCGCAGCCTTTGGCGTAACTGCCGATCGACTCGGCCGCCTGCTGCGAGCCGGCGCGCATGGCGCCGAAAAGCTGGTTCGCCTTCTGCTGCGCCGCCGCCGGCAGCGCACAGAACAGGATCAAGGCGAGGGTTGCGAGGCTGCGGACCATTCTGCTCGTTCTCCGTCCGGTTTCACCCAGCGTAGCAGAACAAGCCCGATGGCGAAAAGGAAGATGAGCGGGATGAACCCCATCTGCTGGTTGCCGGTCGCAGCCGTCACAGCCGTGATCAGTGCAGGGGCGATGAAGGCCGTGGCCTTGCCCGAGAGCGCGAAGAGCCCGAATGCCTCGGCCGCCTTCTCGGGCGTGGTGTGCCGCACCATCAGCGTCCGGCTCGCCGCCTGGATGGTGCCCCCCGCCGCGCCGATGAGCGCGCCGCAGATGTAGAAGA
>JBNLCA010000140.1:0-2664 GCA_050303575.1 Paracoccaceae bacterium | reverse complement strand
GGCGTCGGCCAGGGCGTCACCAAGTTCCGCCTGCGCGACTGGGGGCTGAGCCGCCAGCGTTACTGGGGCTGCCCGATTCCGGTGGTCCATTGCGACGCCTGCGGCGTGGTGCCCGAGAACAAGCAGAACCTGCCGGTCACGCTCCCCGATGATGTGACGTTCGACAAGCCGGGCAACCCGCTGGACCGTCACCCGACCTGGCGCGACGTGCCCTGCCCCAAGTGCGGCAAGCCGGCCAAGCGCGAGACCGACACGATGGACACGTTCGTCGATTCGTCCTGGTACTTCGCCCGCTTCACCGCGCCGCACGCCCGGACGCCGACGGTGGCCGAGGACGTGGACTACTGGATGAACGTCGACCAGTATATCGGCGGCATCGAGCACGCGATCCTGCACCTGCTCTATTCGCGCTTCTACGCCCGGGCGATGAACATCTGCGGCCACCTGCCCGCCAAGGCGCGCGAGCCGTTCGACGCGCTCTTCACCCAAGGCATGGTGACGCACGAGATCTACCAGACCCGCGACGAGAAGGGCCGCGCTGTCTATCACCTGCCCGAGGACGTGAGTGAGGGGAAGCTCAGGGACGGCACCCCGGTCGAGATCATCCCCTCGGCCAAGATGTCGAAGTCGAAGAAGAACGTCGTCGACCCGGTGAACATCATCAAGGAGTTCGGGGCGGACACCGCGCGCTGGTTCGTGCTCAGCGACAGCCCGCCCGAGCGCGACGTCGAATGGACCTCGGCCGGGGCCGAGGCGACGTTCAAGCACCTCGCGCGTGTGATGCGCATGGCCGCCGAGATCGCTGAGAGCGACGCGCCCGCCGGGCCCGCGGATGCGGATCTCAACCGCGCCACCCACAAGGCGATCCACGAGGTGACGCTGGGGATCGAGAGCTTCGGCTTCAACAAGGCCGTCGCCAAGCTCTACGAGTTCACCAACACGTTGCGCGAGTCGAAGGCCGGCAGCGCGGCCAAGCGGGACGCGATGAAGGTCATGGCCCAGCTGATGAGCCCGATGGTCCCGCACCTCGCCGAGGAAATCTGGTCGATGCTGGGAGGCGAGGGCCTTGTGACCACCGCCCCCTGGCCGAAGGCGGACGAGAGCCTTCTGGTCGAGGACACGGTGACGCTGCCGATCCAGGTGAACGGCAAGCGCCGGTCCGAGATCACGGTGCCCAAGGACATGCCGAAGGACGAGGTTGAAAAGCTGGTGCTGGAGGAAGAGCATGTCGCCCGGGCGCTGGCCGGGGCCGCGCCGAAGAAACTGATCGTCGTGCCGGGCCGCATCGTCAATGTCGTCATCTGACCGCCGCGCCTTCCTGACCCTGCTCGCAGCGCTGCCGCTCGCGGCGTGCGATTTTCGTCCGGTCTACGGACCGGCGGGCGACGGCGGCGTACTCACCGGAGCGATCCGGGCGGACGACCCCGAGAACCGGCTGGGCTACGAACTGGTCTCGAACCTCGAGGCGCGGATCGGACGGCCCGTCAGCCCGCGCTGGGCGCTCGGCTACCGGATCACGACCGACGAGGTGGCGATCGGCGTCTCGCCCGAGAACGTCATCACCCGCTACAACGTGAAGGGGCGGCTCGACTGGTCGGTTCGTCCGATCGCGGGCGTTGCGCCTGTGCTGAACGGCGTGATCGAGAACCTGACCTCCTATTCGGCGACCGGTTCGACCGTCGCCACCCGCTCGGCGCAGCGCGACGCCGAGGACCGGCTGATGGTGATCCTCGTCGACCAGCTGGTGGCGCGGCTCTATGCCGGCACCGCCACGCTGGCACAATGAAGCTTTCGGGCACGGCGGCGCTCAAATATTTCTCGGCGCCCGAGAAGGGGCGGGCGGGCCTTCTGATCTACGGCGGTGACGCGATGCGCGTGGCGCTGAGGCGGCAGGAAGTCATCGCCGCGCTGATCGGGCCCGAGGGCGAGGCCGAGATGCGGCTGACGCGCCTTGCGGGCGCTGACGCGCGCAAGGACGGCGCTTCGGTAACGGACGCAATGCGCGAGACCGGCTTCTTCCCCGGCCCGCGCGTCGTCTTCGTCGAGGATGCAACCGATGCCGGCGCCGAGGCGATTTCCGCGGCGCTTGATGACTGGAGCGAGGGGGACGCGACGCTGGTGGTGACGGCCGGCCAGCTGGCCGCGCGCTCGGCCCTCCGGAAGGCGTTCGAGACCCACAAGAATGCCTATGCCGCCGCGCTTTACGACGACCCGCCGGGGCGCGAGGAGATCGAGGCGGAACTGAAGAAGGCCGGCGTCGAGGTCGGCCGCGAGGCGATGGGCGCGCTCACCGCGATGGCGAAGGGCATGGGTCCGGGCGACTTCCGCCAGACGATCGAGAAGCTGGCGCTCTACAAGCGCGGCGACGGCTCGCCGGTGACACCCGAAGAGGTTGCGCTGATGGCGCCCGCCACGCAGGAGACCGAACTCGACGAGGTTCTGAACGCGGTGGCCGAGGCGCAGGCCGGTCTCCTCGGACCGCTTCTCGGCCGGATGGAGGCGCAGGGGGTGCAGCCGGTGACCCTGTGCATCGGCGCGGTCCGCCACTTCCGCCAGCTCCATGCCGCGGCCTCGGATCCGGGCGGCCCGTCCGAAGGGATCGGACGCCTGCGCCCGCCGGTCTTCGGCCCGCGCCGCGACCGGATGGTGCGGCAGGCGCAGGCC
>JBNLCA010000139.1:0-6411 GCA_050303575.1 Paracoccaceae bacterium | reverse complement strand
ATGCTCTGGCCCGAGGACGACTTCGGCGCGACCCTGGATTGCGATGGCTGATATGGACGAGGTCTGGCGCCGCGACGAAGTAGCAAGCCCCTGCGTGAAAGTCTGCCTTGTCCATCCCGAGGCACGGATCTGCGTCGGCTGCCTGAGGACGCTGGACGAGATCGCCACCTGGGGCCGAATGACCGACGAGGCGCGGCGCGAGGTGCTTGCCGCGCTCCCGGACCGGTCCGGGCTCTTGCGGCAGCGCCGAGGCGGCCGGCCAGGCCGCGCGCCTGCTCCCTGAAAGCGCCGTTACCTGAACGCCCTGAACGAGGCCGAGATCGGCGCCAGCGCTACGCTTTCCGCCCGCCCCTCGATGGCCCACGAGAAGAGCGCCGAGATCGTCGCTTCGCGCGTGGTGCCGAGAACGATGACCTCGCCGTCCTGGCCGGCACGGAAGGCGGCCCGGTCGAGCGTGCGCTGGATCGCCACCACATCGTCGCCCTCGGGGTCGATCTCGCGGAAGACGGTCGCCGAGGGCAGGCCCTCGCGCACCGCGATCCGGTCGGCGGCGTTGAGGCCGCGGTCGAACGAGAGAAGGCCGAGGCCGTTTTCCTTGAGGATCGAGACGACCTGCTGCGCCTGCTGGCGTTCGTTCTGGAACCCGCCCTCGGGCGCATCCATGACCGCGACCGCTTCGGGAATCGTGTCGCCATAGACGCCGAAGATCGTCTCGACGTCTGTCGGGCTGGCCGAGCTCGGAACGCCGGTCGCCAGAAGGATGACCTCGAACCCAGCGCTGCGATAGGCGGCGGCGGTCTCGGCAGCGTCGGGCCGGTCGGCGGGTACCGCGAAGGTCACCGGGAAGGGGAAGGTGGTCAGCGCCGAGGTCGGCAGGCCGCCGGCCTCCTGACCGACATCGATCAGCACGATCGAGAAGACCGGCTTTGCGGTCGGGTTGTCGAACGGTGCGGCGAACCGCTCCAGCGCCGGAAGGTCCGAGGCGGCCTCTTCGCTGGCCTCGGGGACTTCCGCGGCGGGCTCGGGCTCGGACGACCCGATGCCGCGGTTGACGGTCGGCAGTCGGTTGACCCGAACGTTCGGCGCCAGGTTGCCGAAACCGGGGGCCGGCTGGCCAATGCCGGCGGGCGCCTCGGTCTCGGCTTCGGGCGCCTCGGCCACCTCGACGGCGGGCGGTTCGGGCTCGGGGGCCGGTTCCGGCTCGGGGGTCGCAACCACCTCGGGTTCTGGCGCCGGTTCGGGCTCGGGCGCCACGACGACCTCCGGTTCCGGCGTCGGGGCCGGTTCGGGGGCGGGCGGCTCGACCGCGGCCGGCGCGGGTTCTGGCGCCGGTTCCGGTTCGGGAGCAGGCTGGGGCGCTGGGATCGGCTCGGGTTCGGGCTCCGGTTCGGGCGCCGACATCGCCACCTCGTCCGGCGGCGGTGCCGCCGGGTCGGCGGCCGGAGCGGGTTCTGGCGCACGTTCAGGTTCGGGCTGGGTCTCGCCCATCGCTTCGGAGAGCGTGACCGCCGGGGCCTCTTCGGCGGGCGGGGCCATCGCGTCGGGAGCCGGCGCCTCGGCCACGGCTAGGGGCGCAGGAACTTCTGGCGCGGGAGCTTCGGGCGCCGGTTCGGGCTCGGCTGCGCCCTGCTGCGTCTCGGGCTCGGCCGGGGCGGGCTCGGGTGCAGGCTCCGGTGCCGGGGTGGGCGCCGGTGTCGGGGCAGGGGCCGGTTCCGGCGCAGGCTGGGGCTCCGGCTCAGGTTGCGGCTCTGGGGCGGGTTGGGGCGATGGCTCGGGCGCGGGCGTGACGGCGCCGACACGGGACGCCGGAAGCGGCGCGATCAGCGACAGGGCCGCAAGAAAGACCAATCCGAGGATCGCACCCCAGAAAACTCCGCTGAACAGCCCCCTGACCATGGGCTTTCCTCCTTGCCTTTCGCCGGGCCGTGCCGCTGCCTTCGGCACTTGACCCCACAAGCCTGCTCGCCGCATGTATAACCTGACTGCGGGCGGGGTTCACCCCCCAATCCGTTAATCATTTCCGAGTGATGCCGCCATGCTTCTGCTGATCGACAACTACGATAGCTTCACTTTCAACCTCGTCCATTATTTGGGCGAATTGGGGGCAAAAGCCGAGGTCCGGCGCAACGATGCGCTGGACGTCCAGGAGGCGATGGCGATGCGCCCCTCGGGCATCGTGCTGTCGCCGGGTCCGTGCGACCCGGATCAGGCCGGCATCTGCCTGGCGCTGACGCAGGCCGCGGCCGAGACCAGGACGCCGCTTCTGGGCGTCTGCCTTGGTCACCAGACCATCGGTCAGGTCTTCGGAGGCAAGATTGTTCGGGCGGGCGAGATCGTCCACGGCAAGGTCTGGGAGATCCGCCACACCGGCAAGGGCGTGTTCGAGGGGCTTCCCTCGCCCTTCAGGGCGACGCGCTACCACTCGCTGACCATAGACCCGGCGAGCCTGCCTGATTGCCTGGAAGTCACGGCCGAGGCGCCGGACGGTACGATCATGGGGGTCCGCCACAAGGAGTTGCCGATCGAGGGGGTGCAGTTCCACCCCGAGAGTATCGCGTCGGAGCACGGCCACCAGATGCTTAAGAATTTCCTTGCCCGCGTGCCGGAGCCGGCATGAGCGATGCGCTGAAACCGCTGATAGGGGCAGCCGCCGACCGGCCGCTGACCCGCGCCGAGGCCGAAGCGGCCTTCCAGATCCTCTTCGAGGGCGAGGCCACGCCCAGCCAGATCGGCGGCCTGCTGATGGCGCTGAGGGCGCGCGGCGAGACGGTCGACGAATTCGCCGCCGCCGCTGCGGTGATGCGGGCGAAATGCCGTCCGGTGAGGGCCCCGGCGGGCGCCATCGACATCGTCGGCACCGGGGGCGACGGCAAGGGTACGCTGAACATTTCGACCGCGACGGCCTTCGTCGTGGCGGGCGCCGGGGTACCGGTGGCCAAGCACGGCAACCGAAACCTTTCGTCGAAGTCGGGCGCGGCGGACGCTTTGACCGAGCTTGGCGTCAAGGTCATGGTCGGTCCGGAAGTGGTTGAAAAGGCATTGGAAGAGGTCGGGATCGGCTTCATGATGGCGCCGATGCACCACCCGGCGGTCGCGCATGTGATGCCGACCCGGGCCGAGCTTGGAACGCGGACGATCTTCAACCTTCTGGGACCTCTGACCAACCCCGCCGGGGTCAAGCGGCAGCTGACGGGCGCTTATTCCAGGTCGGTGATCCGGCCGATGGCCGAGACCTTGAAGGCGCTGGGCTCCGAGGCTGCCTGGCTGGTGCATGGCGGCGATGGGACCGACGAAATGTCAATTGCCGGAGTGACTTACCTGGCGGAGCTGAAAGACGGCGAGGTTTGCGAACGAGAGGTCCACCCCGAGGACGCCGGCCTGCCGGTTCATCCGTTCGAGGCAATCCTGGGCGGCACGCCCGCCGAGAACGCGGAGGCTTTCCGGGCGCTCCTGGGCGGTGCAGCGGGGGCCTATCGGGACGCCGTTCTCCTGAACGCCGCGGCGGCGCTGGTCCTTGCCGAAAAGGCGAAGACTCTCACCGAAGGTGTTGATTTGGCGCGGGAAAGCATCGACTCCGGTGACGCGAAGGCCAAGGTCGAGGCGCTCGCCCGCGTGACCTCGGCCGCCTAGAACTTCCCGACCCCGCTTCGGGCCATGGTGAAGCCGTGGCCGTCGCCGCGCACGCAAGTCAGGCCGTTCACCGCCGCGAGGCAGGTGAAGGGCGGCATCCGCCAGTGGTCGCCGTAGTCCAGCACCGGCGCGACGCCGCAACATCCCTGTTCACCGGGGTTCTCGATCACCTCGATTGCGCCCACCGGACGCAGGATGGCGATCGTGTAGACGGGCTCGAGCCGCGTGCAGGTCAGTTCCGGCATCCCGCCGACGGGCTGGTAGACGGGCGTCCCCTCGGCCGGCACGTAGGTGCACGAAATATTGCCCGAGGGAAGGTTGAATTCGATCAGCCCGTATTCGTTGATCGGCCAGGACTGTTCGTCCGCGAGAGCGGGAGAGGCGAGAAGACAGGCAAGAACTGCGGCAAGGCGCATCGTTGACCCCATTGGCGGCCGGCCGGAATGGCGGGCCTACAGTTTTTGGTCGTAATCCCCGACGGAAGGTTCAGTGCGGATCACCTTGTCGAGGTCGGCGAAGATCGCCTTGAGCTCGGCATCGCTTTCCGGGCTTTCGCAGACCACCACCAGGTTCGGCGTGTTCGACGAGGCGCGGACAAGGCCCCAGCCGCCGTTGTCCAGCATGACGCGGGCGCCGTTCACGGTGATGATGGTGTCGATCTTCCGGCCGCCGAGGCTGCCACCGCCGGCCGCCTGCTCTTCCAGCTTCTTCACAATCCGCTCGAGCACCTGGTATTTCTCGGTGTCCGGGCAGGCGGGCGACATGGTGGGCGAAGAGTAGGTCTTCGGAAGCGCCTTCCTCAGATCCGAGAGCGACTTGCCCGGATTGCGATCCATCAGCTTGCAGATCTCGACCGCGACGCGCATCCCGCAGTCGTAACCGCGGCCCACCGGCGGGGCGAGGAAGTAGTGTCCTGATTTTTCGAATCCGGCAAGCGCGCCAAGGGAATGGACGCGTCTCTTCATGTAGCTGTGACCGGTCTTCCAGTAGTCGGCCTTGGCGCCGTTCGCCTTGAGAACGGGGTCCGAGGCAAAGAGACCGGTAGACTTCACGTCCGCCACGAAGGTCGCGCCGGGGTGCAGTTCCGAGAGGCTCCGGGCCATGATGACCCCCATCTTGTCGGCGAAGATCTCCTCGCCCTCGTCGTCCACCACGCCGCAGCGGTCGCCGTCGCCGTCGAAGCCGAGCGCCATGTCGGCTCCGTGCTCCTTCACGGCCGCCGCCATGTCGTGCAGCATCTCCATCGCCTCGGGGTTGGCGTTGTAGTGCGGAAACGTGTAGTCGAGGCGCGTGTGCAGCGGAATGACCTCTACGCCAATTGTTTCAAGGACTTCCGGGGCGAAGTTACCCGCCGTGCCATTGCCCGTGGCGCAGACGACGCGGAGCTTGCGGCTCATCTGGAAGTCGCGGGTCAGGTCGTCGAGATAGGCGGCCCTGACGCCGTCGACCCGTTCCCACGAACCGCCCGGCCGCGCCTCGCCCTTGCCCTGAAGGACGATATCGCGAAGCTCGGCCATCTCGTCCGGTCCATGCGTCAAGGGCCGCTCGAAGCCCATCTTCACCCCGGTCCAGCCGTTCGGGTTGTGCGAGGCGGTTACCATCGCCACAGCGGGCGCGTCGAGGTGGAACTGGCTGAAGTAGGCCATCGGGCTGAGCGCCGTGCCGATGTCGCGGACCTTGATGCCGGCCTGCACCAGCCCCAGGATCAGCGCGTTCTTGATCGACAGCGAATAGTCCCGGTAGTCGTTGCCAACCGCGATCTCGGGCCTGATCCCGCGCTTGTGCATCTGCGTGCCCAGTCCCAGCCCCAGCGCCGTGATACCGGGCAGGTTGATCTCCTCGGGGTACCGCCAGCGCGCGTCATACTCGCGGAAGCCCGTCGGCCGGATCATCGGCACATTCAGGAAATCCCACGTGTTCGGCGTGACCTCGGGAGAGGGGGTCAGGGTCATCTATTCATCCATTTCAACGGGTTAGGGTCGGGCATAGGCGTCTTCGTGACGGGTGATATCGTCTTCGCCAAGATAGGCGCCGGTCTGCACCTCGATCATCTGGAGGTCCACCCGTCCGCGGTTCTCGAGCCTGTGGCGCGCGCCGAGCGGGATATAGACCGACTGGTTCTCGGAAACGAGGCTTTCCTCGTCGCCGATGGTGACGGTAGCGGTACCGGCGACGACGATCCAGTGCTCGGCGCGGTGGTGGTGGCTTTGCAGCGAAAGCTTGCCGCCGGGATGGACGTGAATGCGCTTGACGCGGAAGCGGTTCCCGAGTGCCAGGGTCTCGAACCAGCCCCACGGCCGGTGGTCGCGGGGAAATTCCTCGGCCTGTCGGGCGCCCGCCGCCTTGAGCGTCTCGACCACCGCCTTGACCTCCTGCGCGCGGGAACGGTCCGCGACCAGCACCGCGTCGGGCATGGCGACAGCAACGATACCCTTGAGGCCAAGGCCGACGATCCGCTGGTCAGGGTTTTCCGAACGGATCAGGCTTCCCTCGCAATCGAGCGCCGTTGCGGGCCCGGAAAGCGCCGTGCCGGCACCGTCCTGCGTGCTTTCGCGCCAGACCGCGTCCCATCCGCCAAGATCCGACCAGCGCCCCGAATAGGGCACAACGGTGAGATTTTGAGCTTTTTCCATGATCGCGTAGTCGATCGAGACGTTTTCGGCGGTGCTCCAGGCGCCCGGATCAAGCCTGAGAAAGCCGAGATCGGCCTTCGCCGCCTCGAGCGATGCCCGGACGGCCTTGAGCAGGTCTGGTGCGTGGGTCTCGAACGCGGCGACGAGC
>JBNLCA010000138.1:0-8477 GCA_050303575.1 Paracoccaceae bacterium | reverse complement strand
CCGCTGGCGGCCTATGCGGGACGGATGGTCGAGATGGGGCGCTTCTGCATCCATCCCGACGTCAAGGACACCGACATCCTGCGCGTCGCCTGGGCCGAGATGACGCGCTTCATCGACGGAGAGGGGGTCGATCTCCTTTTCGGCTGCTCGTCCTTCGCCGGGACCGAGGCGGCACCGCATATCGAGGCTTTCGCGCTCCTCGCTCACCTGCACCTCGCGCCGGAACGCCTCGTCCCGAAGGTCCGGGCGCCCGAGGTCTTCCGGTTCGCCCGCGAACTGGGCGCGCACAAGCCCGACCCGCGGCGGGCGATGCTCGAGATGCCGACGCTGCTGAGAAGCTACCTCACGCTCGGCGGCTGGGTCAGCGACCATGCCGTCATCGACCGCGAGCTTGGCACGATGCATGTCTTCACGGGGCTCGAGATCGGCAGCATCCCCGACAGCCGCAAGCGGTTGATGCGGGGGCTGGCGGCCTAGCTCGTCTCGAGCCGGAACTTCAGGAACCGGCTGCCGTCATAGTCGATCTCGCCGATCGGCCGCGCGCCAAGCCGTTCCAGCCCGCCGAGGTGCCGCCGCGACGGTGGCAGAAGGAACGTCACACAAGGGATCCGGTCGTCTTGCCTGGCAAATGCCAGCGCCTTCCTGGCGATCCGTGAGCCGATCCCGAAGGCGTCAGGTCTCAGGACAAGGCCGAAGTCCCACTCGTTCCCCTCTTTCTGGAATCCGCCCCAGCCGACATAGGCGCCGTCCGACAGGAACGCCCAGTGTCCCAGGCCATCGCGCGCCCAGCAAGCCTCCTTGGCGGCGACAAAGGCGGTGCTCTCGGCATCGCCCCAGGCAGGCGGCGCCAGCGGCATATGCTCGACCGTGCGCGGGTCGGACATATGCGCGGTGATCTCCCCGATCGGGATTTCCGGAAGGCGGGTGAAGGTGATCTCGGGCAGGGCGGACATGGTGGACCTCGTTGACGACCGCTCGCCTAGCAAGGGACGTAATCTGCGGGAAGCCCGGCGCCGCTCACATTCGTGGCAGATTGATTTCAGACTGTTCGGGCCAGCGCGGCCGCTTCGCGGGCCAGCGCCTCGATCCCGGCCCAGTCGCCCGCCGCGACCTTGTCCTTCGGCGCGACCCACGAGCCGCCGACGCACATGATGTTCGGCAGGCTCAGGTAGTCTGGCGCGTTCTTCAGGCTGACGCCGCCGGTTGGGCAGAATCGCACCTTCGGGATCGGCGCGCCGATCGCCTTGATCGCGGCGACGCCGCCCGCAACCTCGGCGGGGAAGAACTTCATTGCCGTGTAGCCGCGCTCGTAGAGCCGCATGACCTCGCTCGCCGTCGCAGCGCCGGGAAGAAGCGGGAGCCCCTCGGCCTCGCAGGCATCAAGGAGCCGGTCGGTGGCGCCGGGCGAAACGCCGAACGTCGCGCCGGCCGCCTTGGCCGCCTTCACGTCCTCGGGCGTCAAAAGGGTGCCCGCGCCGACATGACCGCCCGCGACGTCGGCCATGGCGCGGATCACGTCTAGGGCCACCGGTGTGCGCAGCGTCACCTCGAGTGCCGGAAGCCCGCCAGCGACCAGTGCTTTCGCCAGCGGCGCGGCGGTCGAGAGGTCCTCGACGACAAGGACGGGAACGACGGGCGCCAGGGCGCAGATGGCGGCAGTTCTGGCGGAGGCTTCAGCTGGGGTCATGTCATTTGTCCTGTCGGTTCGGGGGCATCGGTCGGATGCCTCCGGCGGGCACATTTGAGACAATATGGAATCGAGAGTCGAGTAGTGGTGTCGGTGCGCCACTTAGGGCCTTGCAGCCATGGGCTGGCGGCGCGCTTTCACACTGTGCGGCCTTCGGCGTTCCTGCCTGTACCGCTCGTTGAAACGCGAACCTGATCCTTTTCATCCTGTTAAGAATATGCCCGCCGGAGGCGGAAAGTCCTGTCACACCACGCTCGACGCGCCGGACGAGGCGAGCCCGGCGTTCTGGCGGAAGAGGGCGAAGAGGTCGCGGCCAGTGCCGTGGGCATTGTGGCTGAGGTCGGCCACGACCGGCTCGCGTCGGGCGAAATCCTCGGCGAGGACGTCGAGCGTGCCCGTCACCGCGTCGACCCGGACGAGGTCGCCGTCGCGCAGCCGGGCAAGGGGGCCGCCGTCGGCCGCCTCGGGGCAGACATGGATCGCGGCAGGAACCTTGCCGGAGGCGCCGGACATCCGGCCGTCGGTGACCAGCGCCACCTTGAGCCCCTTGTCCTGCAGGACCGAGAGCATCGGGGTCAGCGAATGAAGCTCGGGCATGCCGTTCGCCTTCGGTCCCTGGAAGCGGACGACGACCACCGTGTCCTCGGTAAAGGCGCCGGCGCGGAAGGCAGCCTTGACCTCCTCCTGGTCGGCGAAAACGCGGGCCTTCGCCTCGATCAGGTGCCGTTCGGGCGCGACGGCCGAGACCTTCATCACCCCGGTCCCGAGGTTTCCGGCCAGCCGCTTCAGCCCGCCCTGCGGCTGGAACGGGTCGGTCGCGGGCCGCAGGATCCTGTCGTTCTGCGTCTGGCTGGGTCCGTCGGCCCAGCCAAGGACGCCGTCCGTCAGCTTCGGCTCGCGCGTGTAATCCGCCAGCCCCTCGCCGACGACCGTCTTGGTGTCATCATGCAGAAGGCCCGCGCCGAGAAGCTCGCCGATCATGTAGGCAAGCCCGCCAGCGGCGTGGAAATGGTTCACGTCGGCGAGGCCGTTCGGGTAGACCTTCGCCATCAGTGGCACCACGGCCGAAAGCTCGGCGAAATCGTCGAGTTCGAGCAGGACCCCCGCCGCTCGCGCCATCGCCGGCAGGTGGATGACCAGGTTCGTGGAGCCGCCGGTCGCCATCAAACCGACGATGCCGTTCACGAAAGCCCGCTCGTCGAGAATCTCGCCCACGGGGCGGTAGTCGTTGCCAAGCGCCGTGATCGCGGCGGCGCGCTCGACGGCGGCGACGGTCAGTGCCTCACGCAGCGGCGTGCCGGGGTTGACGAAGGACGCGCCCGGCAGGTGCAGGCCCATGAATTCCATCAGCATCTGGTTGGTGTTCGCGGTGCCGTAGAAGGTGCAGGTGCCCGGCCCGTGATAGGAGGCCATCTCGGCCTCCATCAGCTTGTCGCGGCCGACCTCGCCCGAGGCGAACTGCTGGCGGACCTTGGATTTCTCGTCGTTCGGCATGCCGCTGGTCATCGGACCGGCGGGAAGGAACAGCGCCGGGATATGGCTGAAGGTCGCGGCGCCGATGATCAGTCCCGGAACGATCTTGTCGCAGACGCCGAGATAGAGCGCCGCGTCATAGCAATTGTGCGAGAGCGAGACACCCGTCGCCAGCGCGATAACGTCGCGCGAGAAGAGCGAAAGCTCCATCCCCGCCCGGCCCTGGGTGACGCCGTCGCACATGGCCGGAACGCCGCCCGCGACCTGCGCCGTTGCGCCGGCCTTGCGGGCGACCTCGCGGATGAGCGCAGGGTAGGTTTCGTACGGCTGGTGTGCCGAAAGCATGTCGTTGTAGGCGGTGACGATCCCGATGTTCGGTGCCCGCCCCGCGGCGAGATCCGGCTTGTCCGCGCCCATCGCCGCGTAGGCATGCGCCTGGTTGCCGCAGCTCAGGTGCGTGCGCGCCGGGCCTTCGTCCGCCGCCTTGCGCATCCGGTCGAGATAGCCGGCACGCGAGTCCCTCGATCGGGCGCGGATACGGTCTGTGACGGAAGCGATCGTGGCATTCAGGGGCATGAGTCTACCGGTGCAGGTGGGATGTACGCCATTATAGCATGTTAGCGCTAACTGTTCAATCTCTTATGAAGGCATGCGCCCGTTGCAGGTCAGGTCTGTTGTCGTATCTCTGGTATTTCGCACCTGCAGCATACAGGTATGGCGCCGGGAGGAACCGAAAGGATAGTACGATGACTGACTGGCAAAATCTGCCCGAAGTGGACCTCGAAACGATCGCCCGTTACGAAGCCGAGGCGCGCCGCCTCCGGGCCCAGGCGCTGCGTGACATGGTCGCGGGCGCTGGTGCATGGCTCCGCCGCCACATCTCCTACGCTCCGCATGGCGCAGCGCAGCCCTCGAAGTAGGCTCGCCCTTTCAACGGGCCCTGCAAGAGACTAGACGGGGGCGGCACCTGCGAGGCCGCCCATGTCTGACCCAAGACCCACCATCCGGTTGAAACCCAAGGCCGACGCCCGCGCCCTGCGCTGGGGCGCCCCTTGGGTCTACGCCGACGACGTGGTGACCGACCGGCGCACGAAGGCGATCGCGCCGGGGACGGTGGGGGTTCTCGAAGACGCCGAGCGGACGCCGCTCGGCACGGTCGCGGTCAATCCCAACTCGAAGCTCTTCGCGCGGATGCTCGACCGGGATCCGGCGGCCGTGGTCGGCCGGGACTGGATCGCCGCGCGCCTGCGCACGGCGCTCGCGCTGCGCGAGCGTCTGTACGACCTGCCCTTCTACCGGCTTGTCCATGCCGAGGCCGACGGGTTCCCCGGTGTCGTCGTCGACCGGTTCGGCGAGGTTGCCGTCTTCCAGCCCAACGCGGCCTGGGCCGACCGCCTGACAGAGGATTTTGCCGCTGCGCTTATCGAGGTGGCGGGCGTCCGGACCGTGGTGAAGAACGGGACCGGACGGGCGCGGGGCCTCGAGGGGTTGCCCGAGGAGACGGCGGTTCTGACGGGCGCGATCACCGGGCCGGTGCCGGTGCCGATGAACGGCGCGACCTACATGGCCGACCTGATGGGCGGGCAGAAGACCGGGCTTTTCTTCGACCAGCGCGAGAACCACGCCTTTGCGGCGCGTCTGGCGAAGGGCGCGCGCGTCCTCGACGTCTTTGCCCATGTCGGCGGCTTCGGGCTGGCGGCGCTAGCCGCAGGTGCAGCCTCGGCGCTTGCCGTGGACGGCTCGGCCCCGGCGCTCGCGCTGGCGGCCGAGGGCGCGCGGGCAATGGGGGCCGAGGACCGTTTTTCCACAAGGCAGGGCGATGCGTTCGATGCGATGGCGGCGCTGGCCGGGGAGGGGGCACAGTTCGACCTCGTCATCTGCGACCCGCCGGCCTTCGCGCCGTCGAAACAGGCACTCGAGGCGGGGCTGCGCGCGTATGAGCGGGTGGCGCGTCTGGCTGTGCCGCTGGTCGCGCCGGGTGGGTTCCTCGGCCTTTGCTCGTGCTCGCATGCCGCCGACCTGGCGCGCTTCCGGCAGGCCTCGATCCGCGGCATCGGCCGGGCCGGGCGCCGTGCGCAGTTGCTGCACACGGGTTTCGCCGGGTCGGACCATCCGCAGCACCCGCAGCTTGCCGAAAGCGCCTATCTCAAGGCGCTCTTCTTCCGGCTGGACTGATGCGCGCATTCCTCGACGCCTGCGTTCTCTATCCGACCGTGCTGCGCGAGGTGCTTCTGGCCGTCGCGGGCGAGGGGCTCTTCCAGCCGCTCTGGAGCCCGCGCGTGCTCGAGGAATGGCGCCGTGCGGCCGCGCGACTCGGCGAGGGGCAGGCGCTGATCGCCGGTGGGGAAATCGCGCTTCTCCAGACCAAATGGACGCAGGCGCAGGTGGCCGATGCCGAGGCTGCCGACATCGACCTGCCGGACCCTGCGGATGTTCATGTCGCGGCTGCGGCGAGGGCGGGCGGAGCGGACGTCATCGTCACGCTGAACCTGACGGACTTTCCCAGCCGGGCACTGGCGCCGATTGGCCTCAGGGCCGAACATCCCGACGCGTTCCTGTACGGCCTCTGGCGCGCTCAGCCAAACCGAGTCGCGCGGGCGGCGGCCGCCGTCCATGCCGAGGCTGAGCGACTTTCGGGGCAGAAATGGGACATCCGCAAGCTCCTGAAGAAGGCATACCTGCCGCGACTGGGAAAGGCGTTGGCGGGGTAGCGGTTTCGGCCCAGCCCGCACTTTCTTGCGGTCCTTGAGGAGCGTGTCCACGAAGCGCCGCTAGCGCGCCGGAACGCCGGTCCAGCGCGCCTCCCTCTTCTCGATCGCGGCGATCCGGTCGTCAACCTTGGGGTGGCTCATCAGCCAGGCCGCCATGTCGCCGGCCCTGACGTTCCCCTTGCCCCCGCGCGCGGTCGAGGTCAGGTGCCCGAGCTTGCGGAAGAGCGCCTTTTGCGGCGCCGTGCCGATCCCCGCCTTGGTCAGAAGCGCTGCGGCGTAGGCGTCGGCCTCGTACTCGGCGTCGCGCGAAAGCCGTGCCGCAACGAGCGCAATGAGAAAGTTGACGCCGTAGACCCCGATCCCGCGCAGGAACGGCGGCAACAGCATGAGCGCCACCGCCCGGATCGCGTTCTGGCCGGAAAAGTCGATCATCCGCCGCCGCGAATGACCAAGCGCGACATGGCCGAGTTCGTGCGCGATGACGCTCGCCAGCTCGTCGGCACTGACATCGCCGTCGCGGTATTTCTTGTAGAAGCCCCGTGTCAGGAAGATCCGCCCGTCCGGCGCGGCAAGGCCGTTCACTGGCTCGATCTCGTAGATGTGGACGCGGATCCGGTCGAGGTCGAGCGCCTTGGCGAGCTGGTTGAAGGTCTTCTGGAGCTTGGGGTCGGCCAGAAGCGTCGACTTCTCGTCAAGCTCGCGCCGCGTCCGCCAGGCCGAGAAGAAATAGAGCAGAAGGCCGTATCCAAGGGCGATCAGGATCGGGGTGAGGCGCAACATGGCACAGATATGGGTCGGCCGCACCACCCGGACAAGCCATTTTCCGGGCGCGCATGTTTGGACCGGCCCGGCGCGGCGTGCTAGGATTCGCCGCGTTCAAGGTATTTCCGATTTTCTGAAGGGCATTTGCATTTGCGGAGGGCGTCATGCCCAGAACCATCATACTCCTGCTCGACGGGACGTCGAACGAGATCAAGGCCGACCGGTCGAACATCCTGCGCCTTTACGGAACGCTGAAGAAATCTGCCGACCAGCTGGTGTACTACGACCCGGGTGTCGGGACCTTCGGTGGCAACCATCCGCTTTTCCCGCGCCTCAATGACGCCAAGGAGCTGATCGGCATGGCGACGGGAAGGGGCCTCGACGACAACGTGCTCGAGGCCTACCGCTTCCTTGTCGAGACCTGCAAGGAGACGAAGAGCGGGATCAGCGACCGGATCTGCATCTTCGGCTTCTCGCGCGGCGCCTATACCGCGCGGGTGCTGGCGGCCTTTCTCCATGCCTTCGGGCTGATGCAGCCGCGCAACCTGAACCTTCTCGACTATGCCTACCGCGCCTTCAAGCAGGTCAGCGAATGCGCCGACAGGGACAGTCGCGCCGAGGTCGAGCTGCACTGGAACGTGGTCCGGCCGATGAGGCCGAAGATCGCCTTCCTCGGCCTCTTCGACACGGTCTCGTCGGTGATCGAATGGGGCAAGTATCGCCCGAGGCTGCGCGTCCACGCCTATACCGGCGTTGCGCCCAACGTGGAAATCGTGCGCCAGGCCGTCGCCATCGACGAGCGGCGGCGGATGTTCCTGCCGCAGCTCTGGCGCTTTGCCGACCACTGCGTTCCGGAAGAGGCGGAGTTCGCGGCGCTGGAAGGTCAGGACGTCGGCGAGGTGTGGTTTCCGGGCGTCCACGGCGACATCGGCGGCGGCTACCCGGAGGCCGAGGGTGGGCTGGCGAAACTCCCGCTCAAGTGGATGATCGACGAGGCGGCGGCGGCCGGGATCGCGTTCGACGATGAGGTCGTCGAGGAGCTGGTGATGCGCGACCTGCCGGACCGGTCGCGCGTCGGGCCGGACCCGCTGGCCGAGGCGCACGATTCGATGACCTGGGCCTGGTCGCTTCTGGAATATTCCCCGCGCCGGCTCCGGCGGGGCGGCGGTCCGCGCTGGATCTTTGCGCCGAAGGCGCGCCGGATCATCCCCGAGGGGGCGGTGCTGCACTGGTCGGTGACGAAGCGGCCGCTTCCCCCGAACCTGCCCGAGGTCTACACCGTCCTTCCTGAACCGGATGGCGCGGCATAGCTGCCTGATGCGCCTCTGAAGTGGCGAGGCCGGGGGTCAGAGCATCTCCCCCTGCACCTCGGCGATCGCGTCGTCGAGGATGTCGAACATCTCGTCGATCTGCGCCTCGGTGATGATCAGGGGCGGGGAGAAGACGCACATGTTCAGGATCGGCCGGACGATCAGGCCGCGTTCCTCGCAGGCCTCGTCGACGAGACGCCCGAACTCGAGGTCGATGGCGTGCCGCTTCTCCTCCGGCAGGTCGGGGCGCGCGGTGCCCTCGACGCAGCCCAGCAGCCCCATGCCGCGGACGTCGCCGACAATCTCGTGCCGCGCGAGCTCGCGCATCCGCGATTGGAAATGCGGGGTGATGGCGCGGACATGTTCGAGAATGCCCTCGCGCTCGATGATTTCGATGTTCTTGAGCGCCGCCGCGCAGCAGACCGGGTGGCCCGAATAGGTGTAGCCGTTCTTGAACATGACCTCGGCGCGATGCTCGCCCGAGATTTCAGCAAGGAGCCGGTCCGACACGATCATGGCGCCAAGCGGAAGATA
>JBNLCA010000137.1:0-3201 GCA_050303575.1 Paracoccaceae bacterium | reverse complement strand
GACAATGACGAGGTCGGCGCCTTCGATCGCCTTTCCGGCGTCGTAACCTACGAAAGAGGGATCGGCCGAGGCCATGACGTTGCGGGTCAGGAATGGCTCGCAGACAGCGATGCCGAGCCGTCCGGCGAAGGCAGAGAGCAGCGGCCCGAGCCGCCCGGCGACATCGCCGCGCTGGCAGAGGACGACCGGCAGTTTCGCCTCGCGGACCCATCCGGCGAGGGTCGCGATGGCCTCCGGATCCGGTGCGGCGGGCGTCGCGGCGGGGCGGTCCGACATCGGCTGGCGCTCGGCCTCGCCGATCGTCGCCGCCAAAGGCTCGCGCGGCAGGCTCAGGTAGACCGGACCCTCGGGCGCGCTGGTCGCCAGCGCGACGGCGCGCGACGCCAGGGGGCCGCCCTGCTCGGGATAGCGCATCTCGTAGTGGAACTTGACCACGTCCTCGACCAGCGAGGTCTGGTGATACATCTCCTGCCCGTAATGGATCGGCGCCACGCGCCCGCCCTTGCGCCCGATCTCGGTGAGCGGCGTACGGCCCGACATGACGACGACCGGCACGTTGTCCGACGCGGCGTTGATGACCCCCATCGCGGCGTTGGCGAGGCCGACGTTGACATGGACCATCACCGCCTGCGGCCGACCGCTGGCAAGGTAGTAGCCATGCGCCATCGCCACCGAGGCGGTCTCGTGCGGGACCGTCACCGGCGCGGGCATCTCTGCAGCAGGCAAGCCCGACAGCGCCTCGATGATCGGGGGAAAATCCGTCCCCGCATTGGCGAAGAGCCAGTCGACACCCGCACGCTTCAGTCCGAGCAGCACCGCCTCGGCACCTGTGGACGGTTCCCTGTTAACCATTGCCGACTCCCTTATTCCGCGACAATTTGGCTTGCGAAACACGTAGACGCAACTAAGAATGAACTGGAATCTCACCCAGCGGGATTTCGGTTCGCCTACGACCGCGAACACAACAGGGAGACTTCTAAATGCGCACAATCCTCGCCGCGGCCCTTCTCGGGCTCGCCGCCACACACGCCCCGGCGCAGAACGTGGGCATCGCCACGTCGAACCCCGGATCGCTCTTCCACAATATCGGCACGGCGATCGCCAACGCCGCGAACGAGGCGGGCCTGAACACCACGATCCAGCCGGCGACCAGCCCCAACCAGTATATCCCGTTCGTGAACGAGGGCGGTATCGAGTTCGGCATCTCGAACCTGCAGGAAGTCAGCTACGCCATCAATGGTGAAGCCTGGTGGGAAGGCGTCGCCAGCCCCGACATCCGCGTCGTCGCCATGCTGATGCCTCTGGTCGAGGCGGTGTTCGTGCGGGCCGACAGCGGCATCACCACGCTCGAGGGGCTGAAGGGGATGCGGGTGACCGACGGCTACACCGCGCAGAATACCATCCTGCCGCAGTATGACGCGGTCTTCGCCACGGCCGGCATGACCCGCGCCGACATCGTGCCGGTGAACGTACCCTCGGTGGTCGCCGGGGCGGACGCCTTCATCGCGGGCGAGGCCGATGCCTTCATCTTCGCCCACGGCGCCGGCAAGGTGCGCGAGGCCGATGCCGCGGTCGGCGGGCTCTACGCGCTGCCGGTCTCGGCGAGCGACGATGCCGCGCTGGCAAAGGCGCGCGCGCATTGGCCGACGGCGAACTTCGTCGAGCTCAAGGCCGGCTCGATGCCGGGCGTGACCGAGGATGCGATCTACATCGCCTTCCCGCAGGTGATCTTCACCCACGCCGGTGTGCCCGACGACGTCGTCTACGCGATGGCCAAGGCGATCTACGACGGCAAGGACACGATGGGTGCCGCCTTCCCGCCCTTCCGCGCCTTCGACCCGATGGCGATGAAAGGCGATCCGGGCGCTGCCCAGTTCCACCCCGGCGCTCTGAAGTTCTTCGAAGAAATGGGCATGAACTGAGGATACCTCGGTGACCGACACTTCCCGGAAGGCCGTTCGCGGCCTTCCTCCGGCGATCTGGCGGCCGCTGGCCGACATTTGCGCCGCGATGATCACGCTTTCGGCCGCCGCATGGGCCTTTTCGCTGCAACGGCAGGTCGGGATCGGCCTCTATCCGCAGCAGTTCTTCGCCGCGATCCTGATGTTCGCGCTGCCCGCCGCCTATCTGACGCTGCCCGCCCGGCGCGGCACGTCGCGCGAGGTCGTGCCGTGGTATGACGCGGCGCTGGCGCTTGTCTCGGCTGTCGCGGTCGGCTTCGTCGCGGTCCGTTATCCCGACCTCGTCCTGCAGATCTTTGCAAGGCCGGTGGAAGTCTGGCTGCCCGGCCTGATCGTCATCCTCCTGACGCTCGAGGCGCTGCGCCGCGCGACAGGTTGGGCACTGATCATCATCATCGGCGTCTTCCTCCTCTACGCGCTCTGGGGCAACCTGGTGCCCGGGCGCCTGCAGGGCCGGCCGCAGGACTGGCAGCGGCTTTCGGGCTACATGGCGTTCGATTCGAACGGTATCCTCGGCCTGCCGATCTCGGTCGCGGCGACGGTCGTCGTCGCCTTCATCCTGTTCGGCGCGCTCCTCGGCATCACCGGCGGCTCTCGCTTCTTCACCGACGCGGCGATGCTGCTGATGGGCCGGTTCCGGGGCGGCGCGATGAAGATCGCGGTCGTTGCCTCGGCCCTCTTCGGCTCGATCTCGGGCTCGGCCGTGGCAAATGTCGTCGGCACCGGCGTCGTGACGATCCCGATGATCAAGCGCGACGGCTATCCTGCGCACAAGGCCGCCGCGATCGAGGCAGTGGCCTCGACCGGGGGGCAGCTGATGCCGCCCGTGATGGGCGCCGCAGCCTTCCTGATGGCCGAGTTCCTGGCCATCCCCTATTCCACCATCGTCCTGGCCGCATTGCTGCCGGCGGTTCTTTACTATGTCGCGCTCTTCATCCAGGCCGACCTCGAGGCCGCGCGTCTCGGAATCCGCGCCATCCCGCGCGAGGAAATCCCGCAAGGCCGCGCGGTCGCCGGGGGAATGCATTTCCTTCTGGCGTTCGCGGCGCTGATCTACCTTCTCTTCTGGAAGGGCTGGCAGCCCGAGAAGGCCGCCATCGCCGCCTGCGCGGTCCTGATCGCGACGACGCTGGCCCTGGGTTACCAGGGCGAGCGGCCGGGTCTCCGGCGCCTTTTTGGCGCGCTCGCCGAGACCGGGCACAACGTCGTCGAGATCATCCTGATCTCGGCCGCCTCGGGC
>JBNLCA010000136.1:0-2387 GCA_050303575.1 Paracoccaceae bacterium | reverse complement strand
GGCCCAGCGGGCGTTGATCTCGCCCACGTCCAGCTTGAACCGTTTCTTCGAGAACTCAAGCAGGTGGAAGAGGAAGAGGGGCGCGTCGGCATGGGCGAAGGCCGCGTGGTTGGTCATCGACGAGGCGCCGGTGATGCGCGGATTGAGTTCGCCCAGCCACAGATCGCCCGTCTTCTTGTCGATCAGGAAGTCGAGTTCGAAGTAGCCGCGGTAGCCTTCCTTCCTCAGCTGTTCGCCGAAGCGGAAGGTTAGGTCGCGCGCCTTCTGTCGGGCCCTGGGCGGGAAGGCGGTCGAGAAGATCTCGTTCCCGCACCAGCCGCCGCGATAGGGGGTCAGTTCCTTGAAGCCAACGAGTTCGGTCATCAACGGGCCGACGATGGTGCCCTGCGACGTGCAGCAGGCCTCGATGGCCGAGCCCCGGCAGTCGATCCGCTTCATGATCTTGATCTCGCCCTCGCCGACGATCTCGTGCTCGTGCTTGCGGAAATCGGACTCGGACTTGATGAAGAAGGTCGTGTGGCCGCTGTCGCCGAAGGCCGACTGCAGGACGAGGTCCTTGCCCAGACCCGCCTTGTCGCAGGTCTTCATCAGGTCCTCGTAGCTCTTCACCTCGGCAAGCGCGTTCGGCACCGAAGGGACCTTGGCCTTGTTGCCGACGCGGACGGTCTCGATCTTGTTGTCCATCTTGGTCCTGAGCTTGGCCTTGGGGAACCAGACCTCACCCCCCAACTCCTTCGCCAGCCGTTCGGTTTCCGCGTCAAACATCAGGAACACGAACTTCGGCTTGCCGCCGCGCCGCTTGACGTAGTCGATCACCTCCTTGTGGCTGAGGAGGTAGTTGTTGATATCCTCGATCGACTGGAATTCCGCGTGCGGCTGCTCGGACGGGCAGAAGACGTTCGGGTGCCGTCCGTCATAGCAGTCGATGTAGCATATGTATTTGAAGTTCTTGCACCATTCGTCGATGCCGAGGAGGTTGAAGTTGGTCGCCGAGACGAAATAGATCGGGTCCTCGTTCCGGTGAAAGAAACGGCGGATCTCGGAAATGTTCTTCAGCTCTTTGGCCATGTTGTTCTCCCTTATTCGGCGGCGGTGGCGAGTTTGACGGACTGGCGCTGAAGCGCCTCGTCGGTGAAGACGCGCAGTCCCAGGTCGGCGCGGTAGCCGTGGATCTCGTTGACGTCGAGCGCGCGCATGAAGGCGAGGATTTCCCGGCTGACGACCTGGCCCGGGACAAGGATCGGAAAGCCCGGCGGGTAGGGGATGATGAAGGACGCCGAGACGACCTCGCGGCCGGCATCCATTGCCTTGTCGATTTCGGTGCCCAGCTCGAGATAGTCGCAGTTCTCTTCGTCGTAGCTGAGGAAGAAGGCCGAGCGGATGTCGCCCTCGCCGGTATCGGCGTCGATGCAGAAGGCGTCGTGGAAGCGGCTGAAGTCCGGCAGTGGCGGCAGGTCCTGCATCAGGTTCTTCACCCGTCGGTCGAAGGCGAGACGTTCCATCTTCGACGCGTCGTCGAGCAGGTCGTCCAGCCCCTTGGCGATCTCGACCAGAACCTCGATCAGGTAGGCAACCGAAGACCGCGTGGTGCCGATGTTCGTCATGAACAGCACCGTGTTGCGCGAGGTCTTGTTGATCTGGATTCCGTACTTGTCCATCAGGATCTCGGTCTTGAACGTGTCGCCGTCCCAGCCGGTGCCGCCGACGGCGAGCGTCACCCGCGTGGCATCAAGCACGAACTCGTCCTTCTCCCAGCAGTCCCAGATGTCGGTCCAGCCCTGCTCGGGGTCGTAGTAGCTGGTCACCCCGCTTTCGCGGAACTCGGCGGGGATCATGTCGCCGGCCGCCAGCACCTTGAAGTATTTCTGCAAGAGCGGATGGGTCGAGATGGCGCGCCGCATCGACATCGCCGCCTCGACTTGGCGCTGGACGAATTCGAACCCTTCCAGCTCGACCTGCCGGCGGCCGACATCGAGCGAGGCGATGATCTGGTAGTTCGGGCTGGTCGAGGTGTGGGTCATGTAGGCTTCGTGGAAGCTCTGCTCGACCTCGCCCTTGAAGTCCTGGTCGTTGACATGGATCATCGAGCCCTGCCTCAGCGAGGTTAGCGTCTTGTGCGTGGACTGCGTGGTGTAGACCCGCACCCGTGCCTTGGGCGAGGGGATCAGACGTGTCTTCAGTAGCGTCGCCTCGTCGGCGTCCTTCAGCTTCTCCTGCTGCTTTTCATACGCCTTCTTGTGTTCGTCGGACCGCAGCCTTTCGCGCAGGTTGTTCGCGGCGTTCATGCCGGTGCGCTGGCGGTAGGTCGGGCCGAAGCGGGCAAAGGCGAACCAGGCCTCGTCCCACAGGAAGATCAGGTCGGGCTTTATGGCGAGGCATTCTTCCAT
>JBNLCA010000135.1:0-2056 GCA_050303575.1 Paracoccaceae bacterium | reverse complement strand
CCTGCTCCTGCGCGCCGATGAAGAGCTTGCCGCGTTCCTCCAGGTTCCACAGCGCATAGGCGACCGAGGTGCCGTTCTCCATCGAGATCAGGACGCCCTGACGGCGGCCCTGGATCGCGCCCTTGTAGGGCGCCCAGTCGTGGAAGATGCGGTTCAGGACGCCCGTGCCGCGCGTGTCGGTCAGGAACTGGCCGTGATAGCCGATGAGGCCGCGCGAGGGCACGTGGGCGACGATCCGCGTCTTGCCGGTGCCGGCGGGCTTCATCTCGACAAGGTCGCCCTTGCGCTCGCCCGTCAGCTTGTCGATGACCGCGCCGGTATAGTCGTCGTCGACGTCGATGATGACTTCCTCGATCGGCTCCAGCCGCTCGCCGCCTTCTTCGCGGAAGATGACGCGGGGGCGCGAGATCGAAAGCTCGAACCCCTCGCGGCGCATGTTCTCGATGAGGACGCCCATCTGGAGTTCGCCCCGGCCCGAGACCACGAAGGCCTCGCCCGAGGGCGTGTCGGCGACCTTGATCGCGACGTTCGATTCCGCCTCCTTCATCAGCCGCTCGCGGATGACGCGGGACTGGACCTTGTTTCCGTCCTTGCCGGCGAGCGGGCTGTCGTTGATGCCGAAGGTGACCGAGATGGTCGGCGGGTCGATCGGTTGCGCAGGGATCGGCAGGTCGATGGCCAGGTCGCACAGCGTGTCGGCCACGGTCGCCTTGGTCATGCCGGCGACGGTGACGATGTCGCCCGCCTCGGCCACGTCGATCGGCTGCTGGGCGAGGCCGCGGAAGGCGAGGACCTTGGTGACGCGGAACTGCTCGACCCGCTCGCCGGTGCGGGACAGCGCCTTGATGCTGTCGCCGACCTTGAGGCGGCCCGAGTCGATGCGCCCCGTGAGGATGCGGCCGATGAACGGGTCGGCCGAGAGCGTGGTGGCGAGCATCCGGAAGGGCTGATCCACGTGGGCCAGCTGCTTGGGCGCCGGGACGTGGCGCAGCACCAGGTCGAAAAGCGCGGTCAGGTCCTGGCGCGGGCCGTCAAGCTCGGTATCCGCCCATCCGGCGCGGCCCGACGCGTAGAGATGCGGGAAGTCCAGCTGATCGTCCGAGGCGCCGAGGTTGGCGAAAAGGTCGAAGACCTCGTTCAGCGCGCGATCCGGCTCGGCGTCGGGCTTGTCGACCTTGTTCAGGACCACGATGGGGCGCAGGCCCAGCGCCAGAGCCTTCGAGGTGACGAACTTGGTCTGCGGCATCGGCCCCTCGGCGGCATCGACCAGCAGGACGACGCCGTCGACCATGCTGAGGATCCGTTCGACCTCGCCGCCGAAATCGGCGTGGCCGGGCGTGTCGACGATGTTGATCCGCGCGCCCTGCCATTCGACCGAGGTGCATTTGGCAAGGATGGTGATGCCGCGCTCGCGCTCGATATCGTTGGAATCCATCGCCCGCTCGGCGACGGCCTGCCCCTCGCGGAAGGCGCCGGATTGCTTGAGCAGCTGGTCGACGAGGGTGGTCTTGCCATGGTCGACATGCGCGATGATGGCGATGTTGCGGAGCTCCATCGGGAGGGGTCGCTTTCGGTTCGTTTCGGGCTTGGGCGGGCGCCTACAGGAAGCCGCGAAAGAACGCCAGAGGATTCAGCGGCAGGACGCGGCGACAGGTCCGGTTTCCGGTTCGTTTGCACGCTTCTGATTCCGAGGCGCGCGGGTGACCGAATGATGGCGTGCGCGTGCAACCCAGACTTGCATAGGTCAGCAGTGCATAACTAATCGTTAGCGCAAAGAGTCGTCGGAATAGTTAATGTTTTCATACTGTTAAGGGGGGTCGTTTCACATGGTGATACAGAGTGTTGCGCGTAGAAATTGCGTGAAGTCAAAGAGATCAATCTAAAATTGTAACTGCGACTTCTGGTTTTGAGTATCGAGTGTTCCCTCATCGTCAGTTGTTGCCGGGGCCGACCCGGCCCCGAGTGGTAGGTAACCGGAAGGGATTTGGACGATGATTATCACAGGAAACGCGAAATACTCGAAACGGCCGCTGGTGCTCGCAGCCTTCCTGGCCGG
>JBNLCA010000134.1:0-3846 GCA_050303575.1 Paracoccaceae bacterium | reverse complement strand
CGTCGTAGACGGTGTTCTTGATCCGGATCGTGTCGCCGAAGAAATCGAACTCCTGGATCTCGATCGTGGTCCAGTCCCGCGCGTTCAGAACGTCTTCCTCGTACGAGCCGTTGAACACCCCGTCGGTCCAGACCGTCTGGTGGGTCACGCCGTCGTCGTAGATGATTTCCTGAATGCGGATGATCTGGCCAAGACCGTTGTCGACCTCGTTGATCTCGATCGTGTCCCAGACGAAGTTGTTGCCGAGGTCTTCCTTCAGCGATCCGACGAAGACCCCGTTGAGAAAGCCCTTCGAGAACTCGGTGCCGTCGTCATAGACAACGGCCTCGATCCGGACGACGCCGCTGCCCGGCACGTCCGTTTCGGTGACCGTCTGCGTGTCCCACGTATAGACGTCGAGCGGATCGGTCAGCATCGAGCCGACGAAGACGCCATCGACCCAGTTCGCGGTGAAGATTCGGCCGTCATCGAAGGTCTTGAGAACGTCGGTCAGGACACCGAAATCGTCATAAGTCCTCTGGATCTCGGTCCAGTTGTAAAGATTGCCATCATCGGTAACAGTGATCGTGGTAGGCATCGGCTTCCCCCCGAACTGAGCAAGTGCGACAACTCGTCGCATCACTAGGGATAAGGAAGAATGGCGCCGCAGGTCAACCTTTATTGGGGGCTAGGCATGAAAATCTTGGTCCGGACAATTCTCTCGGCGGCGCTCGTGATGGGCGCCTCGGCGCGGGTTCTCGCCGAGGAGAGCGAGAACGAATGGCCCTGCATCCAGCGCCAGACCGGCTCGCTTTCAGCCGGCATTCTCTGGCCGCGCCCGATCGAGGACGTCGCCGCGCTCGACCCTTCGACCGACGCTTTGGTCGCGCCGCTCGCCCTGCGCCGGGTGTCCATCGACGAGGCCGAGGGCATCGTCCGCGACTATGCCGCCGCGCATCCCGACGCCGACCCCGCGCAGATCGACGCGCTCTTCGCCGCCGCCTTCCAGCGCATCAACCGCGACCGCGACCGCGTGCTTGCCGGCATCACGCGCTATGCCCGCAGCCAGATCGCGCTTTCGCACCGGATCGAGGCGACGCAGGAGGAACTCGCGCGGATGGACGCCGAGCAGAGCGACGATTTCGACCGTTTCGACGCGCTCGAGGAACAGCTCGACTGGGACCAGCGCATCTTCCGCGACCGCGAGCGTTCGCTGACCTATGTCTGCGAGACGCCGGTGCTTCTGGAAAAGCGCGCCTACGCCGTGGCGCAGATTCTCCTGCCGCTCTTGCCGCAGTAGCTCATTCCCATTCGAGCTCGGTATAGGCGACCGTGGCGTTCCGCGCGTTGAAAAGGTCGAAGAGCCGCCAGCGCGGCGCCTCGGAGATGCCGATGACCGCCGTTGCCTCGCTGAGCGGCAGGCCTTTCGCCAGCGCCGCGCGCGTGTCGGCCTCGATCACGCCGAGATAACGGGCCAGATCGTCCGATCCCCCGGGCCAGGGCAGCGAGGGCCCGCCGTGTCCCGGAACCACACGCGCCGCCGGCTCGCCGCGCATCGCGCCGAGAACCGCGCGCCAACCCATCAGTGAGCCGTCGAGCGCCGGGGCGTGGCGGTCGAAGACCAGATCGCCGGCGAAGAGCGTGCCGGTCGCGCTGTCGAAGATGGTAAGGTCAGTCGCCGTATGCGCCGTCGGCCGCGCGGTCAGGACAAGCGTCCGCCCGCCAATGTCGATGCGCTCGGTGTCCGTTATCTCGCGGTCCGGCGCGATCACCCGCGTTCCCGCGAAGCCCTCCGCCCCGATCAGCCGCCCGAAGTTGTCCTCGTAGGTCGCGGCCCGGTCGGCGAGCGCCCGGCCAAGCCCGTCGCGCCCGATCACCTCGGCGCCCGCCTCGCGCAGCGGCTCGGCACCGAGCACATGGTCGGGATGCATGTGCGTCAGGACCAGCGCCGTGATCGGAAGCTCGGTCCGGGCGCGGACGGCCAGGTACACCTCCTCGCCCACCCGGCGCGAGCCGCCCGCGTCAATCACCACCACCGCGTCCGCGCCGATGACGAATCCGATGTTCGACACGTCGCCCCGGTTCTCCGGCGCAGGCTCGGCGATCTCGCCGCGATGCGCGAAGACGCCCGGTGCCACTTCCTCGAAGTCAAGCGTGGGCGGCGGACGCGGCGCGCACCAGGGCTCGCCCTGCGCCCCCGGCAGGTCGACCGGCCCCAGCGTCGCTACGCACTCGGCCTCGGTCGCCGCCGTATGGCCGGGCACCAGGGCCGTCCGGCACGCGTCCGCGGACCCGAGCGTCAGGCACAGGGTGACGAAGGCCTCGAACATGACCAGAACCTCCTCCCATACGGTCTTGTGAACCACACCGCCAAAAGGCTCGATTTCGCGCAAGCCCGTTTCGTGGCATACTGGGGCCGGGTTTCATGAGGGAGGAGCCGCCATGAAACAGCTTGTGGCCGGGCTGGCGCTTGGGCTCGCCTGCGCACCTGCCTTCGCCGAGGACACCGCCAACCCGCTTCAGAACGGCGAGAGTTGGGACGCGCTGAAATACGATATCGCCGGCGACGCCGCGCTTCTCGACGGCGCGCCGCTCTTCTCGGTCGAGGCCCCCTACCGGGCCGAGGACGCTGCGACGGTGCCGGTGGTGATCCGCCAGACCGACGCCGCGCCCATGATCGACGCGCTGACGCTGGTGATCGACGAGAACCCGGCGCCGGTGGCCGGAGAGTTCACCTTCGGTGCGGACATGCATCCCCTGAATTTCGAGCTCCGGGTGCGGGTGAACCAGTATTCCAACGTCCGCGTCCTGGCGACGACGGGCGGCGAGACCTTCATGACCGGCCGCTACGTCAAGGCCTCGGGCGGCTGCTCTGCCCCGGCGACCAAGGACCCGATGGCGGCGCTCGAGGGCATGGGCGAGATGCGCGCGCGCTCGTTCGACCAGGCCGAGACGCCCCCGGGCATGCGCGAGGCGCAGATCATGATCCGCCACCCGAACTATTCGGGGCTCCAGCGCGACCAGGTCACCCAGCTCTTCATTCCGGCGCATTTCATCGCCGAGCTTGCCGTGTACCAGGGTGACGCGCTGCTCTTCTCGATGGAGGGCGGCATCTCGATCTCGGAGAACCCGGTGTTCCGCTTCGACTATGTCCCGAACGGTGCCTCGGTCTTCCGCGTCCACGCGGTCGATACCGACGGGAACGTCTTCGACCAGACGCTGCCGATCGACGCACCGGCCTGACCAACGCACCTAGAAGCAGGTGATCTCGGCTTCGGCCTGGGCCCGGCGCAGCGTCGCCACCGCCTCGGTCGCCACGGTCATCGTCTTGAACATCGAAAGCTGGTCGCCCGAGCCCTGCTGCAAGGACAGGATCGTCTCGGCCTCGACATACTTCTCGTAAGGAAGGATCGAGGCGATCACGTCGATCGAACAGGCACATTTCCTCAGCGTGATCCGGTCCTGCCCGTTCGCCGCCATGCAGCCGAAGACATAATCCGCCCGCGCCTCGGTCGGATAGTCGTTCAGCCGGTCGGCAAGGTCCTGACCGAGGGCAGGGGAGGCGGCAACGAGAAGGGCAAGGGCCAAGGCTTTCATTTCGCCCAGCCTAGCCGCGGGCGCAGGACTGTCAGCGCCGACTTTGGTCGGTCTCATGCGACCTCTCTGCGGGTCTTCCAGCCGATCAGCGCCCTCAACCGCGACAACCGCACCGGTTTGGTCAGGACCGCGAAGCCCGCCTGCGCGCCCGCCTGCGTCAGCGCCTTCGACCGGTTCGCGGTGATGACGATGGCCGGGATATCCTCGCTCGCCGCGGCGCGCAGCGCGCGGATCGTCTCGAGCCCGGTATCTCCGTCGTCCAGCTGATAG
>JBNLCA010000133.1:0-5480 GCA_050303575.1 Paracoccaceae bacterium | reverse complement strand
TCGCCGGGCGGCTCGGGCCGCTGCTCTCCGCCTTCGCCGGGCGGCTCGGCATCGCTGTCTGCGAGCCGTTCCTGACCCGCAACGTCATGGCTTCAGCCGATCCCTCTTTCGTCGGTTACGACGCCGGAAAGGCGATCGAAGGCGCCGACCTCGTCATTGTGCTCGATTCGGACGTGCCGTGGATCGAGCGGACGCAGACGCCGGGGCAGGGCGCGCGGATCGCCCATCTCGGCCCTGACCCGCATTTCGCCCGGATGCCGGTGCGCGGCTATCGCACCGACCTCGCCATCACCTGCGACGCGGTGCTTGGGCTGACGGCGCTCGACGCGGCGCTGGCGGGCGTTGCCGATGCCGATCGCGCCGCCGTCATCGCCGGGCGTGCCGAGGCGCGGCGCACCGCGATGCGACAGGCGGCCGAGGCCGGTGCGGGCGAGCCGATGTCGGCCGAATGGCTCAGCCTCTGCGTCTCGCGCATCCTGGGCGAGGACGGGATCGTGTTCTCCGAACTCGGTGTCCTTCCCGGCCCGATGGAGCTTGCCGGGCAGAACCGCTTCTTCAACGCACCCCATTCCGGCGGCCTTGGCTGGGGCATGCCGGCGGCAATGGGCGCGCAACTCGCCCGGCCGGGCAAGCTGACCGTCGCCACGGTCGGCGACGGCTCCTACATCTTCGCCAACCCCGTGGCCTGCCACCAGATCGCCGAGGCGCTGGAGTTGCCGATCCTCACCATCGTCAAGAACAACGGCATGTGGAACGCCGTCCGACGCTCGGTCATCGGGTCTTACCCGGACGGTGCGGCGGCACAGGCGAACGAGATGCCGCTCACCTCGCTCGAGCCGCAGCCGGATTTCACCATGATCGCCTCCGCGAGTCGCGCCCACGCTGAGCGTGTGACGCGCGGCGCGGACCTGCCCGGTGCGCTCGACCGTGCCGTCGCGGCGGTCCGGTCCGGTCGGCAGGCGCTTCTCGACGTGCGCGTGGCCCTTTCGGACACGCACTGATGCTCTGGGCCGTCGTCGCGCTGTTGATGGGCGGCATCCTGAAGGGCGCGACCGGGGCGGGCGCGCCGATCATCGCGATCCCGGTGATCGCCATGGCGCATGACGTGCCCTTCGCCATCGTCATCCTGACCATGCCGAACCTGATCTCGAACGTCTGGCAAGGCTGGACCTACCGGGCCGAGGCGCTGCCGCTGCGATTCACCGCCTCCTTCGCGCTAGCCGGAGCGCTCGGTGCCGGTCTGGGTACAGTGATGCTGGCGAATCTGCCGTCCGAGGTCCTCCTGATCCTCGTCGCGCTCTCCGTCTTCGCCTATGTCGGCTTTCGCCTCGCCCGGCCGAACTGGTCGCTTCCCTTCGCCACCGCCGAGCGGATTGTTCTGCCGGTCGGCACCGTCGCCGGCATGATGCAGGGCGCGGCGGGGGTGTCGGCGCCGGTCTCGATCTCGTTCCTGAATGCGCTGAAGCCCGAGCGCGGCCAGTTCGTCGCCACGATCTCGGTCTTCTTCGTCGCCATGGTCCTGGTGCAGCTGCCGCTTCTGGGCTGGTACGGGTTCCTCAGCTGGGAGCGGATCCTGTGGTCGACCGCCGCCCTGATCCCGATCTTCGCCGGAATGCCGATCGGCACCTACCTGACCCGTCACATCTCGAAGCAGGCGTTCGACCGGCTGACGCTGGCGCTCCTGTTCGCGATCTCCGTGAAGCTGGTGGCGCAGGCGCTGCTCTAGGCCGACCATTTGCGCGCGAAATAGTCCATCCGGAAGCGAACGGACGGCGCGGAGTCGGAGGCAAGGATGTCCGCGATTTCCTCGTTTGAAGCGGGACCGTGCGTGACCAGATCGTCCGCCGCGGCCCGGCGCACCACCGCGCTCCTGTCCCGGGCGGCCGAGGCGAGGACCGCAGCGACATCTTTACCGGCAACGCTCACCTTGCGCGACGCTATGCGTGGCTGGCGCTTCTTGATTCCCATCGACTTGTCGACCCAGACAAGCTCGATCCCTTCCGACCAGCGTGCCTCGCCCGTCAGCACGACCTCGGCAGCTACGGCGCGCACGAAGGCCGATCGCGCCGAAGTCGCATAGAGCGGGAGACGTCCGTCGCACTGTGGGCCGCGCAGGAGCGTCCTGAGATGACGCGCAAGCGGGCCGTTCACGTGGGTCAGCATCAGGCGGTCGACGGCGTCGGGCCAGGCGGGATGCGACCGGAACAGCTCTGTGGCAGCCTCGCCGCCGCGCTGCCAGGTCGGAACTTGATGCAGAAGAGTGGGGAGCATCCGAGCGATCGTCTCGGCGTCCGCTTCGGGAACGGCTTCGCCGAGGCGGGCGAGCGCCGCCGTGCGGACCGGCTCAACCCAGTCGTTGGCGCGCGCCAGGAGCACAGCAAGAAGCGCCGCATCGGGCGCTGTCGTCGGTGCGGCACGCACCGCCGCCTCGCGGATCCGGCCGTCCGGATCGTGCAGGAGGAGGCGTGCGAGGTTCGCGTTCCTGGCGAGCTCCTCCAAGATTTCCAGCTTGGTTTCGGGAGCCAAGAACATGTCACGCAGCATGGAGACGGAGGCCGAGCGCGCGCGTTGAAGCGCCACGATCTGCTATATCCAAGGCAGATCGTCACGGGCAGCTTGGCGAAGTTACGGACTGACCCTGATGATAGTGGCGGGGTCAGTGTTCGACCTCAGTAGCTCGAACGCACTCAATCTCTCCGAATCGAGTTCGTACTTCGCTACCGTTGCGTAGGCGGCCCGGAAGGCCTCAAGAAGCGTGCGTTGAGCTTCGACCGACATCCTGTCCCCGGGTTGGGTTCGAATGCGCAGCCTATTGTCCTGTTGCCGCCGGTACCAGTGGCGCGGGATAGCGCATCAGGAAGAACGCGCGCCCCAGATCCCCACTTCGCCGCCGGGCGTGGCCGACAGCTTCAGGACGTCGAAGACATACTGGGCCACCGAACGGAAGGCGACGATGGTGAAGCCGGTCTCGTCCATCCAGAAGGCCGCCGGCACCTGAGCGAGGCGGGTGCGGCGGAGCTCGCCGGGCTCGAACTTGCCCGGTGCGAGATCGGCGGGCGTAAGCTTCGACAGGACCTCGCGCGCGGCCGGTCCTTCGAGGCGGAACATCACGCGCGCGTCAGAGACATCGGCGATCAGAGCATGGTCGCCTGCAAGCGCAGTCTCAAGCGCCGCAACCGTGGCCGCGGTCCGCGCGTAGGGGCCGACGATCAGAAGCTCGTCCGGCGACATCCAGCCGACCGAGATCAGGCCGATCGTCTCGATCCGGCGGGGGCCGGGGACCTTCAGGCCCGTGGTCTTGCGCACCGCTGCCAGAACGCGCGAGCCGTAGAGGTCGCCGCGCAGCGTGACCATGCCGATCAGGCCCATCTCGCGGACCCGGGCATACCCGTCGTAGGTGGCGCCGGAAAGGGCGCTGACCGGCTCAGACATTCTGCTTCTCCCCATCGGGATCGTAGAAGACCGGGCTGACGATCTTCGCCTCCATCGGCGCGCCGCTGTCGCCCGAGACGCGTACGACCTCGCCCATCCGCTCGGGTCCGTTCGCGATCAGCGCCATCGCGATGCCGCGGCCGAGCGTCGGCGAATGGTAGGTCGAGGTGACGCGCCCGATGACGTTCTTCTGGCCGTTGGCGTTGGTCCCCGCACTGGGGACGTAGCCGGCCTCGGGCAACACGCCGCCACCGACGCTTTCGAGGCCCACCAGCCGCCAGCGGTCGGGGCGCACCATCTCGGCCCGCGCCTGCGCGCGCTTGCCGATATAGTCGTCCTTCTTCTTCGAGATGGCCCAGCCGAGGCCCAGGTCCTGCGGGATCACCGTGCCGTCGGTCTCGTCGCCGATCATGATGAAACCCTTCTCGGCGCGCATGACATGCAGCGCCTCGGTGCCGTAGGGCATGATACCGAACTCCTCGCCCGCCGCGATCAGCTTCTTCCAGAAGCCGAGGCCGTCCGACGCCGGCACCGCGATCTCGTAGGACAGCTCGCCCGAGAACGAGATGCGGAAGACCCGCGCCCGGACGCCGCCGAGCTTGCCGGCACGCCATTCCATGAAGGGCAGGGCCTCCTTCGAGACATCCATGCCGCCGAGCTTTTGCAGAACCTCCCGCGCCTTCGGCCCGACGACGGCGATCTGGGCATATTCCTCGGTCAGGTTGGCGGTATAGACCTTCCAGTCCCACCATTCGCACTGGAGCCAGTCTTCCATCCAGCCATGGATCCGGTCGGCCCCGCCCGAGGTCGTGTGGCACAGGAACGTGTCTTCCGACAGGCGCGCAACCACGCCGTCGTCCATCAGAAAGCCGTTCTCGGAACACATCAGCCCGTAGCGGCATTTCCCGACCGGGAGCGTCGACATCATATTCGTGTAGAGCATGTCGAGGAAGCGGCCCGCGTCCGGCCCCTTGACCACGATCTTGCCCAGCGTCGAGGCGTCGAGAAGGCCGACCGCGCTGCGCGTCTGGTTGATCTCGCGCGCGACGGCGTCGCGATGGCTCTCGCCCCGGCGGGGATAGCAGTAGGGGCGGCGCCAGAGGCCGACCGGCTCCCAGTGCGCGCCCTGCTCCTCGTGCCAGCCGTGCATCGGCGTCCGGCGCAGGGGCAGGAATGTCTCGCCCCGTGCCTCGCCGGCGATCGCGCCCATCGAGATGGGCGTGTAGGGCGGGCGGAACGTCGTGGTGCCGACCTGCGGGATCGGCGCCTGCCGCGCGTCCGCCAGGATGGCAAGACCGTTGATGTTCGAAAGCTTGCCCTGATCGGTCGCCATGCCGAGTGTGGTGTAGCGCTTGGCGTGCTCGACCGACTCATAGCCCTCGCGCGCGGCAAGCTGCACGTCCGCGACCTTCACGTCGTTCTGGAAGTCGAGCCACATCTTCGAGCGAAGCTTGATCGGCGCCTGCGCCGGCATCACCCAGACCGGCATCATCGGCGCCTCGGCCGGAGCTTCGGCTTTCGCCGCCTGGCCGGACTTCACGCGGCCCGAGGCGATGCGGCCGGTGTCATGCGCGCTCGCGAGGATCCCCGAGGCATGGAGGATGCCGTCCGCCGCGCCCGCCGCGAAGACGAAAGGCGCGCCGTCGTGGCTTGTCGGAGCGCGCGCGGCGTCGGGCCGGAACATCGCCTGCGACTCGTCCCAGGCCAGCTTGCCGCCGCAGTGGCTCCACAGGTGCACGACCGGCGACCAGCCGCCCGACATGGCGACGGCGTCGCAGGCGATGGTCTCGGTGACCGCGCCATCGCCCGCCATGCCGCAGATCGCCACGCCGGTGACGCGCTTGCCGCCCTGGACCTTGGCGATGCCGCTGCCGGTCAGGACCCGGATGCCCAGCGCGCGGGCCTGTTCCGGCAGCGCACCCGTCGCCTCGGGCCTTGCGTCGACGATGACAGGCACCTCGCGGCCGATCTCCTTCAGAAGGATCGCCGTCCGGTAGGCGTCGTCGTTGTTGGTGACAACGACGGTGCGCCGGCCCGGCGTCGTCGCC
>JBNLCA010000132.1:0-4854 GCA_050303575.1 Paracoccaceae bacterium | reverse complement strand
CTCCTATTGGGTGCGCGACGAGGCCTCCCTGGCCGCCTCCCACTCGCCATTGCCCACCGCCGCCATGGCGGCGCGCAGGGCGGCACCGTCGGCCCAGCCGGGCGACGACAGGAAGAAAAGCGCGGCAAGCGCGGCGCCGAGGGCGCGAAGGGGCATCGTTGGCTCCGGTTTTTCTGCTCGTTTTGCCCATTCTAGGGCTCTCGCGGCCCGGTGCAAAACACAAACGCGCAACATTCGCCCGGTCCGGCGACGCCTTGCCGGGGCGGCTGTTGCGGAGGCCAAGCCTTCTGCACTAGGGTCCGCGCGCCACAAACCGGGGCGAATCCGCCCCTCAACCTCAGGAGCGTGCCATGTTCAAAGGGTCCAACGTCGCCCTCGTCACGCCGTTCGCGAACGGCGAGCTTGATCTGGTGGCGCTCAAGAAACTTGTCGACTGGCATGTCGAGCAGGGGACCAACGGCCTGGTTCCGGTCGGCACGACGGGCGAAAGCCCGACGCTCAGCCACGAAGAGCACGACCTGGTGGTGGTCGAGGTGGTGAAGGCCGCCGCGGGCCGCATCCCGGTCATGGCCGGCGCCGGTTCGAACTCGACCACCGAGTCGATCCGGCTGGCACAGCATGCCGAGGCCGCCGGGGCCGATGCGATCCTCGTCGTAACGCCCTATTACAACAAGCCAACCCAGCGCGGCCTGATCGCGCATTTCACCGCCGTCCACGATGCCTGCGCCCTGCCGATCTTCATCTACAACATCCCGCCGCGCTCGGTCATCGACATGACGCCCGAGACGATGGCGGAACTGGCAAAGCTTCCCCGGATCGTCGGGGTCAAGGACGCAACCGCCAAGCTCGACCGCGTGGCGCAGACACGGATGGCCTGCGGGACGGACTTCATCCAGCTTTCGGGCGAGGATCCGACCGCGCATGCGTTCAACGCGATGGGAGGGGTCGGCTGCATCAGCGTCACCGCCAACGTCGCGCCGCGCCTCTGCGCCGAACTCCAGGCCGCCTGCCTCGCCGGCGACTTCGGCAAGGCGCTCGAGGTGCAGGATCGGCTGATGCCGCTCCACGACGCGATCTTTACCGAGCCGGGCCTGATCGGCGCAAAGTACGGGCTGTCCCGGCTCGGCATGTGTTCCGACGAGGTGCGTCTGCCGCACGCGCCACTGATGGACGCGACAAGGGCTAAGATCGACGCCGCCATGCGGCATGCCGGCCTTCTGAACTGACCCTTCCGGCCTGAGCCGACACCGACCCCGGAGGCCCCCGCGCCGCCGGGGTCGTTCGACTGTTTCAATCGCTCACATTTGGTTGTCATAGATAATTACTATGGTGAATTACTTCTTGTCTTCCGCTACGACACCCGCATCGCGCCGGCTGTCGGGGCGGAAAGGGAAACGGTATGACGGGACAGATGAGAGGAGCATCGCGCGGGGCCGGGGGCCTCTCAGCGGTGCTGATCGGGGCGGCGATCTGGCTGCCGCAGGGGGCCGTGGCGGGGATCTGCATTCCCAACTACGACCCGGCCAATCCGACGGCGCTCTTCGCAGACGGCGCGAATGGACCGGGCAACAATACGATAGCCTGCGGAAATTCCTCGAACGCCACCGATACTTTCACCTCGGCCTACGGCTCCAATGCCTCGGCCAGCGTCAACGGGTCTTCGGCCTTTGGCGTCCAATCGGAAGCCAGCGCCTTTCACGCCACGGCCGTTGGGGCGCTGTCAACGGCAAGCGGGGATAGCTCGGTAGCGATCGGCGACGAAAGCACGGCCAGCGGCCTTTGGTCGACTGCTGTGGGTTCTCGAAGCGATGCCAGGGATCTTGGCGGTTCCGCATTCGGCTTCGCAACCACGGCTTGGGGGAACTATGCCACTGCCGTCGGTGATTCAGCCTTTGCTTCGGGAAACGGGGCCTCGGCATTCGGACGCGTAGCCGCTGCGACGGGGACAAACGCGACGTCCATTGGCCGCAGCTCCTTTGCCAACGGCGAAAATGCGACGGCGATCGGAGCGCTCTCGCGCGCCGGCGCGACCAACGCGCTGGCAGTCGGGGCAGGTGCGACGGCCAACCATGCGAATTCCACCGCCATCGGCACGGGCGCCACGACCACGCGCGCGAACCAGGTCGCCATCGGCACCACGACGAATACCTATACGCTGGCCGGCATCGCCTCGGCGACAAGCCGCGCGGCGCAGTCCGGACCGGTCGAGCTGGTGACGACCGATGCGAACGGCAATCTCGCCACCGATGGCGGGGCGATCCAGTCGTCGATCACCGCGCTCGACGGACGGGTGACGCGGAACGAAGGCGACATCGTAACGCTGGGTGCCGGGCTCGCTTCGGCCAATACGCGCATCGATGCCAACGTGGCCCGGCTCGACAGCCATGCGACCCGGCTCGACGCGCTGGAAACCGGGCTTGGCGGGCTCGCCGCCGAGGTCGGCCAGAACCGCGAGGGGATCGCCATGGCGATGGCGATGGACGTACCCTACGTGCCGGCCGAGAAGAGTTTCGCGCTTTCCGCCGCCTTGGGCCACTTCGGCGGCGAGACAGCTCTGGCGGTGAACGGCGCCTGGCGGGTCTCGTCGACGACGCAGATCGACCTCGGCATCGGCACGACGCGCTCGTACCAGGGCGGGCGGGTCGGGGTGACCTTCGCATGGTGATCCGAGCGTTCCTCCTCGCCCTTCTCGTCGCGCTGCCCGCCCGGGCCGAGACCCTGCCGGTGCCTGACCAGACCGAGGCTGCGCGCCTGGTCTGGTCGACGCTGACCGCGCTCGACCACGCCAACCGCACCGGGAACTACAGCGTCCTGCGCGACCTTAGCGCACCCGGCTTCCGCGAGGCGAACACGGCGGCCGACCTCGCCATGATCTTCGCCCAGCTTCGCGCCAACGACCCGGGACTCGCCCGCGTCCTCCTCGCCCAGCCGGTCTTCACCGCGCCGCCGGGGCTGGCCGAGGACGGACGGCTCTACATGGCCGGCAGTTTCCCGGCCCGCCCGGTCGGCGTCGGCTTCGAGCTTCTCTTCGAGCCCGTCGCCGGCGAGTGGCGCCTCTTCGGCATCTCGGTCACTCCGGTCGGCGCCGCCGGCGAGGTCGAACCCGGGGCGCCCTGAGTGCCCTTGCCCTTGCGCCGGTTCCGCGTCATGCCGGAACCGGCGCGAGGGAGGCGCCGGCCGATGCATCCGAACCCGATCTTCCGCACGTCGACCGATGCGGCGAACCTCGCCTTCGCGGCCCAGCGCGGCTTTGGTGTGCTCACCATTAACGGGCCCGACGGCCCGCTCGCCGCGCATGTGCCCTTCGTCCTCACCGAGGGCCGTGTCGACCTCCACCTTGCGCGGTCGAACGCCATTGCCCGGGCGCTCGCCGAACCGGCCGGGGCGCTTCTCGCTGTGCAGGGGCCGAACGGCTATGTCTCGCCCGACTGGTACGCGCTCGGCCACGATCAGGTGCCGACCTGGAACTACGTCGCGGTGCATCTGCGCGGCACGCTCGAGCTGCGCCCGGCCGAGGAGCTGCGCGCCCATCTCGACGCGCTTTCGGCGCAGTTCGAGGAACGGCTGCCGAAGGTGCCGTGGCGTACCGCCAAGATGCCCGACGAGGCGCTGGCCAAGATGATGCGCGCCATCGTGCCCTGCCGGCTGACCCTTGTCTCCGTCGATGGCACCTGGAAGCTGAACCAGAACAAGCCGGACGAGGCGCGCCTGCGCGCCGCCGATGCCATGCCCGGCTCCGTCGGGCAGCAGCTCGAGGAACTTGCCCGGCTGATGCGGGAATGACGGCCGAGGGCAACCTGCGCGGCAGCCTCCTGATGGTCGCCGCGATGGCCGGCTTCGCCGTCGAGGACATGTTCCTGAAATCGGCCGCAAAGACCGTGCCGGTGGGCGAGATCCTGATCATCTTCGGCGGCGGCGGGATGCTGGTCTTTGCCGCCCTTGCCATGCGCCGGGGCGAGCGGATCTGGACCCCCCAGATCCTGACCCCGACCATCCTGATCCGCGCCGCCTTCGAGCTTTCGGGCCGGTTCTTCTACACCCTCGCCATCGCGCTGACGCCGCTCTCGACCACGTCGGCGATCCTGCAGGCGACGCCCCTCGTCGTCGTCGCCGGGGCGGCGCTGGTCTTCGGCGAGGCGGTAGGCTGGCGCCGCTGGTCGGCGATCGGCGTCGGCTTTCTGGGTGTTCTTCTGATCCTCCGGCCGGGGCTCGAGGGATTCTCGATGCTGTCGCTTCTCGCCGTCGCCGGAACGCTGGGCTTCGCGGGCCGCGACCTTGCCACGCGGGCCGCGCCGCCGGTCCTGTCGAACCTGCAACTCGGCGTCTACGGTTTCGCGATGATGGTGCCGGCGGGGATCGGGCTCCTCGCCTTCACCGGTGGCGCGGCGGTGCCCGGCGCGCGGGCCGGGCTCGACCTTATGCTCGCCATCGCGATCGGCGTGCTGGCCTACAACTGTCTCACCGGCGCGATGCGCACGGGCGAGGTGTCGGTCGTCACGCCCTTCCGCTACACGCGGCTGGTCTTCGCGCTGATCCTTGCCGCGCTGGTCTTCGGCGAACGTCCGGACGCCCTGACCCTGATCGGCAGCGCGGTCGTGGTCTCGACCGGGATCTACACGCTTATCCGGACGGCGCGGGTGAGGCGGCAACCGCAATAGGGCCTGCGCCTTCGGCGCGCACCGTGCCGGGGCCCTACTGTTCGCGCGACGCCTTGACCTGGATGAGCCGAAGCTGCCGCATCACCTCGAGCAGGATCGCGGTGTAGAGCCCGATGTTCAACAGCCCGTTCGCCGCGATCATGCCCGCCAGAAGCCGCCATTCGTGCGGCAGCAAAACGTCGCCGAAGCCCAGCGT
>JBNLCA010000131.1:0-13448 GCA_050303575.1 Paracoccaceae bacterium | reverse complement strand
TGATCATGACAGTCCCGGCGCTTGTCGGCACCGCCATCGGCTTCCGCCTCGGCGACCGGCTGGATCAGGAGCGGTTCCGCAAGGCGACCCTCGTCGTCCTTGCGATCGCCGGGCTGAACCTCGTGAGGCGCGGCCTTTTGGGTTAGCCCGAACAGGCGTGGATGAGCTCGGCGCGCACCTGTTGCTCGGCGGCGCTCTGCTCCGGCGTCGCGCCCATGCACCAGGCACGGTGGCCCGCGACGTCCTCCGACCAGCGCGGGCCGTTGTAGCCACACTGGGCGGCGACGTTGAAGCGGGCCTGGTTGGCGGCAACCAGCGCATAGTTCTCGCAGACCAGCTTCTTGTTGGCACACTGGGCAATTGCCGCCGCGCGGAACTGGTCCTGGTTGGTCAGGTTGGCCATGCCGACATCGTCGCGCAGGCACCAGTTCTTGTGGGCGTCGAAATTGTCGCTCCATCCCAGGCCGACGTAGCCGCAGCCCTGGATGAGGTTCTGCGCCTGCTGGTTGACCGCGGCGCCGGCATAGGCATCGCAGTTAAGGTTCGCGTCGGCCTGCGCGCCACCCGCGCCGGCCGTCAAGGCGGCGGCAAGCAGTGCCGGTCTGATGAGACGATTGATCATGGCACGGGCCTCCCCCAAATCTATTCCGATGGGAGTATGACGGTCGGCCCGTGCCGGTGGTTCAATCCTGGCGGGCTGCCGGAGCAGCCTCAGCCAAGCGACGCGGCCTTCACGTCCTCGTCGATGAAGGGCACGTACTGCGCGAAGTTCTCGGCGAACATGCCGACAAGCTTCTTCGCCTGCGCGTCGTAGGCGGCGGGATCGGCCCAGGTCTGGCGCGGGTCCAGCAGCTTGTCGTCGACGCCCGCCAGCGTCAGCGGCACGTCGAAGCCGAAGTTCGGATCCTTGCGGAACTTGCCGCCGTTCAGCGATCCATCCAGTGCCGCGGTCAGAAGCGCGCGTGTCGCCTTGATCGGCATCCGGCTTCCGGTGCCATACGCGCCACCGGTCCAGCCGGTGTTCACCAGCCAGCAGCTGGCGCCCAGCCGGGCGATCTTCTCGCGCAGCAGGTTGCCGTAGACTTCCGGCCGGCGCGGCATGAAGGGCGCACCGAAGCAGGTCGAGAAGGTGGGCTCCGGCTCGGTCACGCCGCGCTCGGTCCCCGCCACCTTGGCGGTGAAACCGCTGAGGAAATGGTACATCGCCTGCGCCGGGGTCAGCCGTGCGATGGGCGGCAGCACGCCGAAGGCATCGCAGGTCAGCATCACGACGTTCTTGGGGTGCCCGCCAAGGCCGGACTCCGACGCGTTCGAGATGTAGTCGAGCGGGTAGGCGCAGCGCGTGTTGGCGGTCAGCGAGCCGTCGTCGAAGTCGATCTCGAACGTCTCGGGGTCAAAGACCATGTTCTCGATGACCGTGCCGAACTTGGTGGTCGTGGCGTAGATCTCGGGCTCGGCCTCAGCCGATAGGTTGATCGTCTTTGCGTAGCAGCCGCCTTCGAAGTTGAAGGTGCCGCGATCCGACCAGCCGTGCTCGTCGTCGCCGATCAGCACCCGGCCCGGGTCGGCCGACAGCGTCGTCTTGCCGGTGCCGGAGAGGCCGAAGAACACCGCCGCGTCGACCGGGTTGCCCGGCGCGTGGTTGGCCGAACAGTGCATCGGCATGATGCCCTTCTCGGGCAGAAGGTAGTTCAGCAGGGTGAAGACCGACTTCTTGTTCTCGCCCGCATACTCGGTGCCGGCGATCAGGATCAGCTTCCTGTCGAAGTTCATCGCGATGACGGTTTCCGACCGGCAGCCGTGCCGCTCGGGGTCGGCCTTGAAGCTGGGGCAGTTCACCACGGTGAAGTCGGGGGCGAAGGCGTCAAGCTCGTCCCGCTCGGGCCGGCGCAGCAGGTGCCGGATGAAGAGCGCGTGCCAGGCGAGTTCGGTCACCACCCGCACATCCAGCCGGTGTGCCGGGTCGGCGCCGGCGAAAAGGTCCTGCACGAAGTAGTCGCGGCCCTTCATGTGCTCGAGCATGTCAGAATGGAGTTGGTCGAATTTCTCAGGCTCCATCGGCTTGTTGTTCTCCCACCAGATCGTCTCTTCGACCGACGGTGTGCGGACCACGAACTTGTCCTTGGGCGAGCGGCCCGTGTGTTTGCCGGTGGCGGTCAGGAACGCGCCGCCGCGGCCCAATTGGCCTTCGCCGCGTTTCACGGCCTCGGCGACCAGCGCATTTTCGGTGAGGTTGTAATAGACATGGCCGGCGCCCGTGATTCCCTGGTCTGCCAGTCGCTTGGTGGGGTTGACCCGTCCGGTTTCCATGTCCGTCTCCTTGCGCAGCCGGCGCGTCCGTGCACCGGCCTCATGGCCGGCCTATAACATGCGGATTCAAAAGGGGAACAGGACGCAGGCGCACAGTTAGCGCAACCACTCGAAGGTTAGCGCAACCAAGTCGCGCGCCGGGCAAATCTTCGCCGGTTGCCGTGCAAAGAGACGTCCAACGACTGCCGGAAAACGTACACACCCTTAGGGCGCACATCTGATCGATTCGCAGTATTCAGTTGATTTGGTTCGCCGGAATTGGAACTATGCCCGGAAAAACATGGGCATTGAGAGCAGAGTGGAGACATTGTTATGTCGCGGATCGCGCTGGTTGATGACGACAGGAACATCCTGACGTCTGTATCCATGACGCTCGAGGCCGAAGGGTTCGAGGTCGAGACCTACAACGACGGACAGGCCGCCTACGAGGCGTTCTCGAAGCGCATGCCGGACATGGCGGTGCTCGACATCAAGATGCCGCGGATGGACGGGATGGACCTGTTGCAGCGCATCCGCCAGAAGACCCAGATGCCGGTCATCTTCCTGACCTCGAAGGACGACGAGATCGACGAGGTGCTGGGCCTGAGGATGGGCGCGGACGACTACGTCAAGAAGCCGTTCTCGCAGCGCCTTCTGGTCGAACGCATCCGCGCACTCCTGCGCCGCCAGGAGGTGCTCGACGGCGAAGAAGTGCCGGTGACCGAGGAAAACAAGGTCATGGTGCGCGGCCAGCTGACGATGGACCCGTTGCGCCACTCGGTTACCTGGAAGGGCCTCGACGTTTCGCTGACGGTGACCGAGTTTCTTCTGTTGCAAGCGCTTGCCCAGCGGCCCGGCTTCGTGAAAAGCCGTGACCAGCTGATGGACGTGGCCTACGACGACCAGGTCTATGTCGACGACCGCACGATCGACAGCCACATCAAGCGCCTGCGCAAGAAGATGCGGACGGTGGACCAGAAATTCTCGGCCATCGAGACGCTCTACGGTATCGGCTACAGATATAACGAAGAATAGTCATGGCTCCCCGGGAGGGTAGGCCGGTGCGCGACACGTCCGTCGATGACGATGACGACGACGATGATGATGTGGTCCTCGGCGAGGATTGGGTCGATCCCAAGGACGACGAGGAAGCCGTCGCCCGACGCCGGCGCGGCCGGTTCCTGTCGCTCAACTCGTCGCCGTTGGCGCGCCGGATCATCACATTCAACCTGATCGCGCTCGTCGTCCTTGTCTCGGGCGTCCTTTACATCAACCCTTTCCGCGACAGCCTGGTCGCCCAGCGCGAGCGCAGCCTCGTCGCCGAGGCACAGCTGATCGCCGAGGTGTTCGAGGCCGGCCTGCCCGCGACCCAGCCCGACCTTGTGCGGGCGCTGGGCCTGAACGCCGAGGAACGGTTGCGCGAACTGAGATCCAGCGCCGGGGTCGACATCTATCTCTTCCAGTCGAACGGCAACCTGATCATGACCACCGCGACCGACACGCCGGCCGCGCCGGTCGAAGAGGCGTCCGACGGCAACTTCATCACCGGCGCGCTCAGCGGGCTCTGGAACGGGCTGTCCTCGCTCTTCCGGCCGGACGGTCCGATCCCCGGCTCGCTGGGCGAGGACCAGGCCCGCGCGCTGGTGCCGAGGGCGATCGCCGGCGGCACCCATGCCAGCACCGGCATCGACACCTCGGGCGCCACCGTCTTCGCCGTCGCCACGCCGGTCAGCCGCCGCGGCGCCGTGCTGGGCGTCGTCGCCCTGACCTCTGCCTCGGGCGAGATCGACGCGCTGGTCCGGTCCGAGCGGGAACAGGTGCTCCAGGTCTTCGTGATGGCGCTTCTCGTCTCGATCGGCCTCTCGCTCGTCCTTGCCTCGACCATCGCCAACCCGCTCTCTGACCTTGCCGCCGCCGCCGAGGTGGGCCGCGACCGCGACTCGCGAAAGGTCTCGACAGCGCGGGTCCGCATCCCTGACCTTACCGCCAGGCCCGACGAGATCGGCCGCCTGTCGGGCGCCATGCGCGGCATGGTCGCCGCGCTCTACGACCGGATCGAGGGCAACGAACAGTTCGCCGCCGACGTGGCGCACGAGATCAAGAACCCGCTCGCCTCGCTCCGGTCGGCCATCGGTACGCTCAGGATCGCCAAGCGGGACGACCAGCGCGACAAGCTGCTCGACGTGGTCGAGCATGACGTCCGCCGCCTCGACCGTCTGGTTTCCGATATCTCGAACGCCTCGCGCCTCGACAGTGAACTCGTCAAGGAAGAGGAGGAAAGCTTCGACCTCATCAAGATGCTGGCCAACATCACCGGCTATTTCGGCGAGGAGGCCAAGGAAAAGGGCGTCGAGTTCATCACCGACCTGCCCAGTCGCGCCATCGTCGTCACCGGGCTCGAGCAGCGTCTGGCGCAGGTTTTCGTCAACATTGTCTCGAACGCCGTCTCGTTCTGCGAGGACGGCGACGCTGTCCGCGTCTGGGCGCGCAAGCGCGACAACCGGGTGCTGGTCGTGGTGGAAGATACCGGCCCCGGCATCCCCGAGACCGCGCTCCACAAGATCTTCAACCGCTTCTATTCGGAACGTCCCGTCGGCCAGTTCGGCAACCACTCGGGCCTCGGCCTCGCCATCTCGAAACAGATCGTTGAAGCGCATGGCGGCGTCATCTGGGCCGAGAACATCCGCCCGACCGACGCCGACCTGACATCCGAGCCGCTCGGCGCCCGCTTCGTCGTCGGCCTGCCGGTCTGATCTTGGACATCCTCCACGCGACGTCGGTCGCGGTCGCCGGCCGCGCGCTTCTGATCCTGGGACCTTCGGGGGCAGGCAAATCGGCGCTGGCGCTCGAGATGATGGCGCTGGGCGCGCTTCTGATCGCCGACGACCGGACCGAGCTGATGCTGCGCGACGGCCACCTTTTCGCCGCCTGCCCGCCCGCGATCCGCGGTCGCATCGAGGCCCGAGGCATCGGCATCCTGGCCGCCGATCCCGCCCCGCCCACGCCGGTCGCGCTGGCGGTCGACCTCGGCCAGTCGGAGATCGACCGACTTCCGCCCGTTCGCCACATTTCGCTGCTGGGCTGTGAGGTTGCAGTCCTTCACAAGCCCGCTACGGGCCATTTTCCCGCCGCGCTGGTGCAGTATCTCAAGGGAAACCGCATCGCATGAGCGAGTCGCCCGTGTCCACGCCGCCCAAGTCCGATCTTGCGCCTCCCCGCGCCCACAAGCTGGTCCTCGTGACCGGTCCGTCCGGTGCTGGCCGCACAACGGCGATCCGCGCGCTCGAGGACATGGGCGTCGAGGCGATCGACAACCTTCCGCTCTCGCTTCTGCCGCGCCTCCTCGACGGCCCACCGCTCGGGCGGACGCTGGCGCTGGGTCTCGACGTGCGCAACCGCGATTTCTCGGTCGCCGGGCTGATCGCGCTGATCGAACGGCTTGCCGAGGACCCGGAGGTCGAGGCGCAGCTTCTCTATCTCGACGCCCGGCCCGACGTGCTGGTCCGCCGCTTCTCGGAAACCCGCCGCCGTCACCCCCTCGCACCTGCCGAAAGCCCGGGCGAGGGGGTGGAGCGCGAGATCGATCTCCTCGCCCCGATCCGCAACCGGGCCGACGTGCTGATCGACACGTCCGACCTTACCCCGCACGAGCTTCGCGCCGAGGTCGGCCAGTGGTTCGGCGAGTCGGCCACCGGCAAGCTCGCCGTCTCGGTCCAGAGCTTTTCCTACAAGCGCGGCGTCCCGCGCGGGCTCGACCTGATCTTCGACTGCCGTTTCCTGACAAATCCCTACTGGGAACCCGCGCTGCGTCCGCTCGACGGCACCGAACCCGCCGTCGCCGCGCATGTTACTGCCGACCCGCGTTTTGACGAGTTCTTCGACCGCGTCGCCGGCCTCGCCGAGTTCCTGCTTCCCGCCTATGTCGAGGAGGGCAAGGCGCATCTCGCCATCGGCTTTGGCTGTACCGGAGGGCAACACCGTTCGGTTGTCGTGGCGGAACGGCTTGCCGGCAGGCTTGCGAAGGCCGGTTGGCAGGTGTCTAAGAGGCACCGGGAACTGGAACGGCGCGGACAAGAGCAAAGCTCGCCGCGAAAGACGGGAACAAGCCCTTGATCGGGATCGTGATCGTGGCTCACGGAGGCCTGGCGCGCGAGTACCTCGCGGCGGTCGAGCATGTCGTGGGCCACCAGGACGGCATCCGCGCCATCTCGATAGAGCCGGATCATGACAGGCGCGCGAAGGAGCGCGAGATCTGCGAGGCTGCCGACGCGGTCGATGCGGGCGACGGCGTCGTCGTGGTTACCGACATGTTCGGCGGCTCGCCCTCGAACCTCTCGCTCCTCGCCTGCAGCCCGAAGAACCGGCGCATCCTTTACGGTGCCAACCTTCCCATGCTGATCAAGCTGGCCAAGATGCGCGCCCGCCCGGTGCCCGAGGCGGTGGACTGCGCCCTTGCCGCAGGACGCAAATACATCGACAGTTTCGACGCAAGCGCCCGGGCTGCGGGAGAATAGCGTGAGCGAGACTGTCACGCGCGAGTTGCGCATCGTGAACGAGAAGGGCCTGCACGCGCGGGCCTCGGCGAAGTTCGTCGAGACCGTTGAGCGGTTCGATGCCGATGCGAAGGTTACCCGCGACGGAATGACCGTTTCAGGCGATAGTATCATGGGCCTTTTGATGTTGGCAGCGTCGAAGGGAACAACTATTCAGGTCGAGACCCGGGGAACGGATGCCGCCGGGCTTGCCGATGCGCTTCAGGCCCTGGTGGCCGACCGCTTCGGCGAGGGCTACTGAAGCGGCAACACTTCGGGCGTGGGAGGGCCGGTACCCTTGGTTCAGAGCGCGGATAAGGGCGTGATGCGCGGGCGCGATCCCAGCAAACCCTACGACATGCGCCGCCTCTCCTATGCGGGGACCTTCTCCAATCCCTTCAAGGCGAACTCGATCCGCTCCATCGAATGGCTGACCGCCAAGATCACGCTTCTCAAGCTGATCCGCGATTTCGAGCGTGACGGCGCGCCCTTTGGTCCGCCCTTCTGGCCCAAGGCGATCAAGCACATGGGCATCCGCATCGACACGCCGGAAGAGGAGATCGCCCGCATCCCGAAGACCGGCCCGCTGGTCGTGGTGGCGAACCACCCGCACGGCGTGGTCGACGGCATGGTGATGGCCGAGATCGTCTGCCGCGTCCGGCCCGACTTCAAGATCCTGACCCGCTCGCTCCTGACCGGAATCCCCGAGGTCGAGGAGTTCATGATCCCCGTGCCGTTCCCGCACGAGGAGAACGCCCGCCAGGCCGGCCTCGAGATGCGCAACCAGACGATGGCGCACCTGAAGGAGGGCGGCGTCATCATCCTCTTCCCGGCCGGCAAGGTGGCGGCCTCGGAAAGCTGGTTCGGTCCGGCCATCGAGGCCGAGTGGAATCCCTTCACCCACAAGATGATCCAGCGCTCGGGCGCCTCGGTCCTGCCGATGCATTTCTTCGGCCAGAACAGCCGCGCCTACCAGATCTCGAACAAGGTGTCGGCGACGCTGCGTCAGGGGCTGCTCCTCTACGAGATCAAGCGCGGCCTGTTCAAACCCTGGCGGCCGCATATCGGCCACGCGCTTCCGCCCGAGGAACTGAAGCGCTGGGCGGACAATCCGCGCGGCTTCCTCGACTGGCTGAGGGCGCATACGCTGAGCCTCGGCGTCGAAGACCCGCCGGCCCCGGCGAGCTTCGGCCTGGGATTGCAGCGTGCCGCATCGCGCTAAGCTGCGCGTCGTGGCCTGTGCCGGGCAAAGGTAACCTTTACGAAATTCCCGGCACCCGAACGCTCGTCGAGTGGTTTGGACGCGTTCCAAGATTTCATGACGCGGAACTCTTGGAAGTCACCTTCTCTCACATGGGAACCGGGTTGCTGCGTGTTCACGCCTGGAACACGACGGAAAAGGTGGATGCGCAAGGCGTCTTCGTCCTTGATAAGCACGCGACAGTTACTTTCCGTCTTGAGCAGGTGAGCGAGATCAACTGCACCGACTTCGATGTCATGCCCGCCATCATCTTCGATTTGGAGATCATCCAGATGAACGCGCAGATTCGCATCGAATGGAACGCCAGCTACGGTGTGTCCGGCTTTGTTGTGGCCAAACGTCTGGCTATCGACTTGGTGCCCGGAAGGTTGGGCTGACAAAGCTCATCGCATCCTACCCGTAGAAGCCGCGCCATTCTCACGGACACAGACACCGTTGATTGATATGGCGATCCGGGTAACGCTCCCGACAGTCCCGAGTTGCCCAGCGAGTACCCGATGCCCGAGCTTCGTGACGGAGCCATCTTCTCCTTCCTCCTGACGATCATGGCGCTGATCATCCTGCGCGCGCGGGCCGGCAAGCCGCGCCTCGCCGCGTGGAAGCTGGTTCTCGCCGGCATCGCTGCCGCCTACATCATCCCCGAGGCGCTCGCCCTCCAGGACCTCGTCAACATCGACCGGTTCTTCATCTTCGCCTGGACCGCCGTCCTGGTCCTCGGCGTCACCCATCGCCCGGACGCGCCGCCGAGGCTGTCGCTGCCCGTCGGCGTTTTGGCGGGCGTCGGCGTGGCGGTCGTCTTGCCGCTCGTCCTCGACCTGGCGACCGGCACCTTCGGGCCCGCCTCGCTCCGCGCCGATCTCAACCGCTGCGCGACATGGAACCCAGGTCAGGAGGGCCTCGCGGCCACCAACACCTGCGACGAGCCCGTAACAGTTGGCCTCTGCCTGCCGGGCGAGGTCAACCCGGCGCCCTGCGTGCAGAGCCAGACGATCGGTCCTGGCGAAAGCGCTGCATTCGATCCCAGGGGGTCAGGCGTCTCGTCCCTGCCCGCAAACCCGGACGGCTTCACCACCGTCGCCTGCCGCCCACCCGCGCGCCCCTCGCGCACGAAAGCGGTCGGCGGACGCGGCTACGACGGTGTCTGCCTGCCGCCCGAGTGACCTAGCGCGTCGGAACCGGCGTCTCGCCCCGGTAATCGTAGAAACCGCGCTCGGTCTTGCGGCCCAGCCAGCCGGCCTCGACATACTTCACCAAGAGGGGACAGGGCCGGTACTTGGTGTCCGCCAGCCCGTCATGCAGCACGTTCATGATGGCAAGGCAGGTGTCGAGCCCGATGAAATCGGCCAGTTCCAGGGGGCCCATCGGATGGTTCGCGCCCAGCTTCAGGCTCTCGTCGATCGACTTCACCGATCCCACGCCCTCGTAGAGCGTATAGACCGCCTCGTTGATCATCGGCATCAGGATGCGGTTGACGATGAAGGCCGGGAAATCCTCGGCCGATGCCGCCGTCTTGCCCAGTTTCTCGACCACTTCCAGGCAGGCCTTGTAGGTCGGCTCGTCGGTCGCGATGCCGCGGATCAGCTCGACCAGCTGCATCACCGGCACCGGGTTCATGAAGTGGAACCCCATGAACTTCTCCGGTCGGTCGGTGCGGCTGGCCAGGCGCGTGATCGAGATCGAGGACGTGTTCGAGGTCAGGATCGTCTCGGGCTTCAGGTGCGGCACCAGGTCCTCGAAGATCGCCTGCTTGACCGTCTCGCGCTCGGTCGCCGCCTCGATGATCAGGTCGCACTTGCCTAGGTCGGTCAGTTTCAGCGTCGTACCGATCCGGCCCAAGGCTGCCGCCTTCTCCTCGGCGCTGATCTTCCCGCGCGAGACCTGGCGGTCGAGGTTCTTGTCCACCAGCGCCAGCGCCGCTGTCAGTGCATCCTGCGAGATGTCGGTCAGAAGGACGTCGTATCCCGCCAGCGCCAGCACATGGGCGATGCCGTTGCCCATCTGGCCCGCTCCGACAACGCCGACCGACTGGATGCTCATGGGGTGCGCCCTTTCCTTCTTCGGCCGCGACCATAGGCGGCGGCGCCCTGCCGGTGCAAGGCCGGGTCTTTCGAATTTGCCGCTTAGCCTTTTGGCAACTCCCCGGTGTCACGCTTCCCCCCGGGTGAGTGACATGGGTGGGCGAAATGACCTTCGTGCCAAGGGGCAGGAATGCCCTGGACTATCAGCAATGCCGCTATGGCGGCTCGCGACTGATGTTCCGAGGGCCGCGGCGCCGGATCGACCGGCACTACATCGCGATGCTCGGCGGCGCCGAGACCTACGGCCGTTTCATCGAACAGCCGTTTCCGGCGCAGATCGAGGCAGCGCTGGGGATACAGGTCCTGAACCTGGGCTATCCCAATGCCGGCGTGGACGTGTTCCTGAACGACCGGACGGCGACCGACCTCTGTTGCCGGGCCGACCTTACGGTGGTGCAGGTCCTCGGCGCGCAGAACCTGGCGAACCGCTTCTATTCGGTGCATCCGCGCCGAAACGACCGGTTCGTCAAGGCCTCGCCGACGCTCAGGGCCATCTATCCCGACGTCGACTTCACCGAGTTCAACTTCACGCGCCATCTGCTGGCGGCGCTCGAGGAGGCGTCGGGCGAGAAGTTTGCGCTGGTTGCGGGCGAGGTGCGTGCCGCCTGGGTGGCGCGGATGCGGACGCTTCTTCGAAATATCGGGCCGAAGCGGGTGCTGCTCTGGGTGGCCGATCATCCGCCGGGCGGGCCGGACGACTTCGATCCGCGCGCGACCGACCCGCTTTTCGTCACGCGGGCCATGCTGGACGAGCTGGCGCCAATGGTCGACGCGCTGGTCGAGGTGGTGCCGTCGCGCGGCGTGCGCGCGGCCGGAACCGAGGGAATGGTCTACGCGCCCGAGGAGGCCGAGGCCGCCGCGACACTGCCGGGCCTGGCGGTCCACGCCGAGGTGGCCGAGGCGCTGGGCGGGGTCCTGCGTGATCTGCTCGGCTGAATTTATACCCGGGTAATATTGACGCCGGAACTGCGGTCGGATAGGGACGGCGCGAAAGGACCCGACCCATGATCCTCACCGCCTTCGCCGGCACGCGCTGCCTTGCGCGCGGACCGCTCTCCGAGATCGCCGGAACGCTCGCCGAGGCCGAGCGCGCCGGCACGCCGGTTCTGATCTTCGATGAAGCCGGACGCCAGCGCGACTTCGACCTGCGCGGCACGGCCAGGGAGATCGTTGCACGGCACGAGCCCGAGGCACCCAAGCGCGGGCGACCGAAGCTGGGCGTCGTGTCGAAGGAGGTCACGCTCCTTCCCCGGCACTGGGAGTGGCTCGCCGCCCAGCGTGGCGGCGCCTCGGCCACGCTCCGCCGCCTGATCGACGCCGCGCGGAAGGACGAGACGGGCACAAGCCCCGATGCCGCCTACCGGTTCCTGACCGCCATCGCGGGCGATCTGCCCGATTATGAAGAGGCGATCCGCTGTCTCTATTCCGGGGAAATCGGCCATTTCGAGCTGCGCATGACGGACTGGCCGGCCGACATCCGTGTCCACGCAATGCGGCTCGCGACGGGTGAATGAAAAAGGCCCGCCGCATGGCGGGCCATTGTCGCGACTTCCGACGGGTCAGAGCTTCTCCGTCAGTTCCGGCACGACGGTGAAGAGATCGCCGACGAGGCCGTAGTCGGCGACCTGGAAGATCGGCGCCTCCTCGTCCTTGTTGATGGCGACGATGACCTTGGAATCCTTCATGCCGGCGAGGTGCTGGATCGCCCCCGAGATGCCGACCGCGACATAGAGGTCCGGCGCCACGACCTTGCCGGTCTGGCCGACCTGCCAGTCGTTCGGCGCGTAGCCGCTGTCGACCGCCGCCCGGCTGGCGCCGACGGCGGCGCCCAGCTTGTCGGCCAGCTTCTCGATGATGTCGAAGCTTTCCTTCGAGCCGACACCGCGACCTCCGGAGACGACGATCTTGGCCGAGGTCAGTTCCGGCCGGTCCGAGGCCGCGACCTTGTCCTCGACCCAGGACGAGAGGCCGGGATCGGCGGCGGCGCCAATGGTCTCGACCGGCGCCGGGCCGCCTTCGCCCGCCGCGTCGAACGACGAAGTCCGGATCGAGACGACCTTCTTGGGGTCGGACGACTTCACCGTCTGGATGGCGTTACCGGCATAGATCGGCCGCTCGAACGTGTCGGCATCGACGACGCCCGAGACGTCCGAGATCACCATCACGTCGAGAAGCGCCGCGACGCGCGGCAGCACGTTCTTGGCGTCCGTCGTTGCCGGAGCGACGATGTGGGAATAATCCCCGGCCAGCGACACGATCAGCGCAGCGGTGGGCTCGGCGAGGCGATGACCCAGCGAGGCATCCTCGGCCACCAGCACCTTGGCGACGCCGTCGATCTTCGCCGCGGCTTCGCCCGCCGCGGCGGCCTTCGCGCCGGCGCAAAGAACGGTCACATCGCCCAGCGACTTCACCGCCGAGACGGTCTTGGCGGTGGCATCGACCGAAAGCTCGCCATCGGTCACTTCGCCCAGAAGCAGAACAGCCATCAGATCACCCCCGCTTCTTTCAGCTTCGTCACCAGCTCGTCCACCGAGCCGACCTTGACGCCGGCGGAACGGCCCGCCGGCTCGACCGTCTTGACCACGCTGAGGCGCGGCGTGACGTCGACGCCGTAATCGGCGGCGGTCTTCTCTTCCAGCGGCTTCTTCTTCGCCTTCATGATGTTCGGAAGCGAGGCATAGCGCGGCTCGTTCAAACGAAGGTCGACCGTCACGATGGTGGGCATCTTCACCTTGATCGTCTGGAGGCCGCCGTCGACCTCGCGGGTGACCGATGCGCTGTCGCCTTCGACATCGAGCTTCGAGGCGAAGGTCGCCTGGCTCCAGCCCAGAAGCGCCGCCAGCATCTGGCCGGTGGCGTTCATGTCGTTGTCGATCGCCTGCTTGCCGCAGAGGACGAGGCCCGGCGCCTCAGCCTCGACCACCTTCGCCAGCAGCTTGGCGACGGCCAGGGGCTCGATGTCCTGGTGCACGTCCGATGCGGCCTCGATCAGGATCGCACGGTCGGCGCCCATGGCGAGCGCGGTCCTCAGCGTCTCCTGCGACTGTTTCACGCCGATCGAGACGACGACGATCTCTTCCGCCTTGCCCGCTTCCTTCAGCCGGATCGCCTCTTCCACGGCGATCTCGTCGAACGGGTTCATCGACATCTTGACGTTCGCCAGATCGACACCGCTGCCGTCCGCCTTGACGCGAACCTTCACGTTGTAGTCGATCACGCGTTTGACAGGCACAAGCACCTTCATCGGCGGACTCCCTTTTGCGTTCGGCGCTGTTTAGCGGCTGGCGT